>JAOUJW010000016.1 GCA_029882975.1 Gammaproteobacteria bacterium | reverse complement strand
CAGCACAGGCAACTTCACGATTTCCCTGAGTGTATGGGATAGCGCGGGCAATACCGACCCCACACCGGCAAGTGTCACTGTCAGTGTTGGATCACCCGGCGTCAATCAAGCACCCAATGGCAGCATCAGTCATGATGATGGAAGTGGCTCCCCCGGCACCCTTGGCGACCTGGACATTGTCACTGGTACGCGTGTTGTCTATTCCGGTTCCGCTATAGATCCGGAAGGCGATCCGATTAACTTTACCTGGACACTGGACGGAACCCAGCCTACAACAGCCGGCGGCAGTGGCCCCATTTCCGTACGTTACAATACCCCCGGTACCTTTAGCGTACGGTTATCCGTATCCGATAACCAAGGCAACACCGACCCATCGCCCGCCATAATCAATGTAAGAGTAAACCCTGGATTTCAGTATTTACCCTTAATGCACGACGAAGACGGCAATCCCAATAATACAACTGCTCGTTACAGTTTAAGTGTTGATGACAATGTGAATGTTTCCGTAATGACGCCTACGGCGACTTGGACTACCAGTATGATGCGCTATAACAACCTGCATCTGCCCCCGGTCATAAAAGCCAGACGCGGTACCAGTTTGACATTCAATGTGCGCAATAACCTCAATGAAGCCACCACTGTTCATTGGCACGGTTTTAAAATCCCGGCGGCCCAGGATGGCGGTCCGGATATGCCCATCAACGCCAGAGCCTCGCGCAACTATAACTACACATTGGTTCAGCCCGCTGCCCCTTTGTGGTTTCATCCCCATGTACATGAGTCCACTGCCACCCAGGTATACAAAGGTTTAGCGGGAGCGCTGATTGTTACTGATGACATCAGTGACAACCTCGAAGCCACCGGGGCCATTCCATCAGGCGACGAAGATATCGCCTTTATCCTTCAAGACCGCAGCTTTGGACCGGATGACGGTACCGGTAACCGTCCCTTGGTCTACCAGGCTGGGATGATGGGACAAGTATTAGGTATGTTGGGAAATCGCATTCTCGTCAATGGCGTGGAATTTCCTACTCTGAATGTAAGCACCCGCCAATATCGATTTCGAATTTTTAATGGCTCCAATGCAAGAACCTATGATGTCGCACTATCGAATAATGCCTTTTTTAAAGTCATTGCCACTGATGGCGGATTGCTGGCCACCCCGGTAGACACCAATCATGTCATGTTAAGCGCCGGTGAACGGGCAGAAATTGTGGTCGATTTTCGTTCCCTCCAACCCGGCGATGATGTCGTTTTACGCAGCCGCTCTTTTCCCGCAGCCGGTATGATGGGAGGCTCCCTGCCCAACGGAACCGCATTTGACATTATGCGTTATAAAATAAATACAACCAGCTCTGATCCGGTGGTGTTATACACCCAATTACCGAATAACGCTGAAATCCGGCAACGGCTGACTTTGGCCGACGCCACGGCATCGCGAAGCTTCGAAATGACGATCAACATGACGATGATGAGCATGCAGTTCCTCATTAACAACAAAGTATTTGATATCAATCGCGTTGACGAGCTTGTGGCAAACGGGGCTACTGAAGTTTGGTCTATTACCAACAGCTCCATGATGGCCCATCCATTTCACGCTCACGCCATTCAATGGCAGGTTCTGGACCGCAACCTCGTACCCGCCTCAGGTATTGATCTGGGCTGGAAAGACACCGTACTGGTACAAGCTAATGAAACGGTACGCATCATCGGCCGCTTTGATCCTGTGGTTAACCGCGGCAAATATATGTACCATTGCCATATTCTGGAACACGAAGACGCCGGGATGATGGGGGTATTTGAAGTGCAATAAGTCGGGCAATGAAGAAGTACCGTAAGGAATGCAAATCGTTCAGTCCCACTAGGGGCATATAAGAAATCGTGTCATCCCACAAATACCGCAAGCGGCACGATTGTCGTTTGATGAGATGGGTATGTTACGGATACATACGCCCAAACCCCATAAACACCCAACCGCGTTGGATAGGGGATGCGCTGTCGTTTTCTGAAGCCACCAGCGTTTTTGGTGCCGATTCCATTACTTTAAATCGATTGCCCTTAACCTCGGACACCAATACTACATGGGTGATGATTTTATCCTCGGCTTTTTTATAAAACGCCAAATCGCCTACCCTGGGTTTGTCTTTGTAGAGTCGTTGATTCGCCTTAAAATAAGCATACAGGTTGCGAGCACGACGATGAAAATAGGGGTTGCCGGGCTTATTGCCTCCACCGGAATCGTAATGGGCGGTGTGTACTGTAAAATCCCGGCGCAACAAAACCTCCAATGACAATCCGGCCAACCCGTAAGCGATATTGGGCACATCACTGCACACGATAAAACCTAAACGTCCACCGATGTTGTCATGCTGCCCCATGAATGGATCATACAAGGTACCCGTCAATGAACGAGCGTGCGCAACCACCTGTGATAACGGCGGTAATTCCGTGCCGCCGTTTGTAAAACGTTTGGGGCCTTTGTAGCTGACACTATACCAAACTAATGGAAGAACAATGACCAACAGTACGGAAAGTTTTTTTATTATTCTGATAACTCTTAATTTGCTCATCCTGTTGTTTGTCTATTTCACCTTTAAGTGCTTTTTTATGAAATCAGCCGTTCGCTGCATCGCATCTTTTGCCGCCAAATCATCCGCGAAAGTTCGAACCGTTGGCGGACGAAAATCAAATCCTCGACCAACGCCTGGATAGATGATCAAGTGCGCATCGCGCCCTTTCTCTCGCAAGGACTCTATCCCCATCATAATGGGACGCTGACGCTGGTACTGATCGTGCTCGCCAAAATAGACCATCACAGGGATTTCCAGTTTATCAACTTCAGGAGCATAACGATACACTTGCATAGGTTCCGCCGCATTAGGGTCCTGCCAATGAGGATAATATGCAACATAACAAGCCACCTGACTCTGTTTGCCTTTTGTCACTAAGGCTTTCAAAGTTATATACCCTCCTCGGGTATGAGACACAGTACATATTTTTTTTGTAGAGATATCTTTACGACTAAGCAAATAATCGATTGCGGCGGCTGAATCATTTTCGATTTCATAGTCATGTTCAATAGGATATTTTTCAATAAATCGAGCACTGAACACATCCGGCGCCAATACTACAAATCCCCTTGCCGCCAGGCGTAAAGGATGTAATTTGGTTAAATCGTCAATGCCTCGACGGCCATGCTGAAACAGCACAGCTGGGAATTTACCTTTAGCTTTAGGCCGGAACACTAACGCGTTGACTTCCACGTCACCGGACTTAATTGTGACTTCCGTTTGCACCACTTCGTAGTTATCGGGCTTACTCAGTTTTCCCTGATCCCACCAAGCTTCATCCCACCACAGTTTCTTCTCATCAGCTTTATCCTGCGGGTATTCAACTGTTACCCAGCCTTGATGAATGGCTTGCGCCAAAGAACTAAACAGCAACAGGGCTGTAACTAAAGCCAACCTCATGATAATCTCCTGATTGATTTTTTATTTCTTTTCGTACACCGGGGAAAAATCTGCAATAAAATTGCACCGTTAAGAAATCCGTCATAACCAAGGTTAGGTTCAGCCTGCATCACTTTCGAGAAACTTCAATCCCAGACCAGTCGCTTCCATACGCACCACCTCAGCTTCAATCTCGGGACCTTCTACCATCATCCCTTGTATTTGCAGCACCACAACATCACCCACTTTAAACAGGTGCAACTCCTCCGTCTCCAAAAATACCCCACCGGCGGACATATCCCGTAGAGTGACCATATATTGGCCCAGGGAATGTACCAGTTTGACTTTGGCCTTACACGGCGTTCGGGCATGCATCCGATTTTCTTTCATTGAATCCCTCAACTTAGATTTTACCTAAGCTTAGTAGTATTTTGTTTATTCTTCCTTCTGGTCTGCGCTTAGCTTGAGGCCAGTATGATGGAAAACAAAAAAGTATCGGCATCCTCCCCTGCTTTGGCAATCAACATATGCTGTTGATCTTTAGCAATATTTTGTAGAATAAAATCGGAGCGGTTAAGTTTTTCGGCCGGGAAGTACATTTGTGTGGTTAAGTTCGCAAAGCCGCTTTTTCTCACCTTAAAATGAATGTGTGGCGGGCGCAACCAACCGGGTCCGGCCGGGTAAATTCCCGGATAGATTGTTTTAAAACGGAACTCGCCCTTAGGCCCGGTTAGCACCTCTCCCCATCCCTGAAAGTGAGGATCCAAACGTGCGCGCACATTGGGATCACGGGGATGATGGTAACGTCCCCAGGTATTGGCCTGCCAAATTTCCACTACAGCATCCTGTAGAACCGCACCTTGAGACGATAACACCGCACCTTGTATTTGGATAACCCGACCTTGGGCCTTGCGTTTGCTTCCACGGATTTGAGTTAAATCCAGGTCTTTATCCCGCTGTTCCTGTACGGGATAAAATGGCCCTTCGGTTTGAGCCGGTGTCATCAAACCGGGCCGTGCGCTAACACCCAAGGGTATTGCTCCAATCAACCCCAATAATTGGCGTCGCCGCTGTTCAAAAGACGTTTTTCTCATAAAGACCGACCTGCTTTCTCAACATTGCGTTATTGTAGAGCGCGCCACTGCAGACGTCCACCGTCCCCCTGAATTGCTCAGTATGCAAACATTGTCCTAACACAACGTCCTAACACAACGTCCTAACACAACATCCTCTAACACAGCGGATCCGACACCCATTAATTATGCCATATAATACAGCACGTTATATAGACTTTCTCTGCGTGACCTGGACTCCCGGCAAATATACCCTTCCCATAACATGAACAACGCAGTATGATTCTCTACTCAGCTGCATTTGTTAAAATATTAAAGAATTAAAGAGGCATTTATGTTGGATCCGAAATGGGGCAGCCTCAGTCCCATGCATGACCCCAGACTACTCGCCAATTTTCAACCGCGAAGCACCGATGTCTTGATTACCACCGCTCCCAAAACAGGCACCACGTGGTTACAACAAATTCTGCATCAACTGAAAACCGGCGGTGATGAAAATTTTCACGCCATCGGTGATGTGGTCCCCTGGTTGGAACTGCCCGACCCAAATAAATCCTGGCAACAGACCCTGGAAGAATATGAAGCTATGGAAAATCCCAGATTGTTCAAAACACATTGCAACTACGAACAAACTCCGGGTTTTGGTCAGGTAAAGTGCATCCTAACTTCCCGTGATCCCCGGGATTGCTGTGTCAGTTTCTACCACCACAGTAGAGATCTGACCGACGAGGCCAGAAATCAATACGACATTATTCCTCCCCACAGCATGGAGCAGTTCCTGGCCTATTGGTTTCGCTATCCCGTTTGGTACCACAATGTGCGTAGTTGGTGGCCCTATCGTGCTCATCCGCGTCTATTATGGCTGCGTTATGAGGACCTGAAGCGGGACTTAAACAAGGCGATTGATAGTATTTTGGCCTATCTCGGTTGGACCTTGGATGGGGACAAACGGGAACGAATATTACAACTGTGCTCTTTTGAGTGGATGAAACAAAACAGCATTAAATTCAGCCGTCAAAACGGGGACAAACCTCTGTTTAAGCCGGGCGGTTTAATTCGACAGGGTGAAGTAGGCACCTCACGACAGGTCCTGACCACGGAACAGGAACAACGCATTTTGAATAAGGCTTACGAATACCTGCCGGCAGAATGCATTTCCTTTCTCGGATTACCACCACCTTTATCTCAGCTGGACCTGTCTCACGACATCCAGTTACGGGCCCGCCAAAGCGGGATTTGATTTGCTTCATCCTGAAAGACGAACCGGCGGGTTTTATTGCTCCTAACTCTATATCTACTGTGCAACATACCCGCCGGTAAAACGATAGTGACCGGTTATTTTATAGTCGAACAACATATCATCCATTTTCGGTCCGGCACCGATATTGTGTACAATCAAGGGACGTTTGCCATCAGCGGAATATTGATCAACAACAATACCAATATGAGGCAGGTTGCGGGGCAACATCCAAGTGACCAGATCACCCGGCTTGTAGTCCTTTCCCTCCGGTGTTACCGGTAACGTTTTACCGTAACGCTTGAAGAACGTCTGCAGGTTAGGTACACGTCGATGGTCAATGTTACGATCGGGTTTACGCAACCCCCAAATACGGCGGGAGGGGTAGGCTTTGAAATGGGCTTGCATGTCCTCATGCACCAGTTTTTGTAAATCAATTCCCAATTGGCGGTAACTGCGTATCACCACATCGGTACAGACACCGATGTGGGCCGGCACATCACCATTGGGATAAGCGATAGCCCGGTAACTGCCATCGTAACGCACCGAATGTTGCGTACGTTGTTTGGCGGCGGAGATAAATGCCGAAACAAAAGAGGATTTTTCTGCCTGGACCACAGACGGTCCTGGCACAAGCAAAACCATGAATAAGATAATAACAAGAGACTGCAAACAAACTCTAATTACAAACAACAAACCAAAACCCTTCTTAGCCTCTCAGATCTCGCAAAAACCGGTCGGTATAAAAAAATACTGCAAAAAAAACCACAAAACAAATGAAGGTGGTAATACCGGTTGAAAACACATCGTTGGCGGCACTGCCCACCACCCAAGTCACCACGCTGGCCAATGCGAATGCCGTCATGATACTCATCTCAAATCCTCCAACCTTGCTGAGCTATTCTGCAACGATGGATTGAGTATAGCCACCGCTCTCCTTCGTGTCACTTTTTAACCATACGGCAACCCAAACGACGGATGTACTATAATAAACAGTACTATAATTGATTGTATGTGACAGATTTCGCATTATTTCTGTACTGGGCTGGTAGTGAAAATAAACACAATGGAGGCCGGTAATGTTAATTAAACGAAAGATTGTGGCAGTCGTCGGTTTTGCGTCAATACTCACAACAGCACTCACCCCCGCATGGGCTGCCAAGCGAATCGTCTTTAGCGGAGGCCCGGCCGGTGGAACCTTTCAGGTGGTAGCCAATGCAATTCAGGTGTATGAGCCGGTTAAAAAACTCAAGCAATACACCATCAAAGCACAATCGTCCGCAGGATCAGTGGAGAACCTCAGAAAACTTAATAAAGGCAAAGCCCATTTTGGCGTAGTGTATTCCGGGCATGTGTATTTGGGCCGGAACGGCGACCTAAAAAACGATAAGAAAAAGTACGAAAAGGTCTTGGCAGTCTCGTACCTGTACGGGGCCCCGGCACAGCTGATTGTACGTGCCGACAGCGGAATCAAAAGCACCAAGGATTTGGTGGGGAAAAAAGTCGGTGTGGGCAATGCAGGATCCGGAGCCTTTGCCAACTGCGAACTGTTTTTCTCACACATGGGCATATGGGATAAAATCGAACGCAACGCCATGGGATATAACGACGCCGCCAATGCCTTTGGTAACAAACAATTGGATGCATTCTGGTTGTTTACCGGCTTTCCCAGTGGCGCCGTGATCATGGCGGCACAAACCAATGATATCGCCCTGGTCGATTTAGGGCGGGATGCGGAGCAAAGCGGCTTTTACAAATCTTACCCCTATTTCTCCAAACTCAGTGTTCCGGCCAATACATACAAAGGGGTCCGTTCGGAAACACCCTCCTTCCAGGACTCTGCCTTGTGGGTGGCCAATGCAAAAGTTCCGGATCAACTGGTGTATGACCTTCTGAGTATTGTCTATTCAGAAGCCGGCCTGAAACACATGGTGAGCCAGAAGAAAACCTTCAAGGAAATGAGCGTAGCTTCCGGTATCAACGGCATCGTCACTCCCATGCATCCCGGCGCCATCAAATTCTGGAAAGAAAAAGGTATATTGAAATAACGTCGTCATCATGTATGACCGACTCCACAAATTCGAGCAACGCGTCTTCGACGCTTGCTCGATCAGTTTGGTGCTGTTTTATTCCTATGCAGCAATCATAGAACCCGCAGCGACTCAGTATCACCGCGGCATCTATGTACTGGTAACCTATGTTCTGGCATTTCTCATCTACCGCTCCCAAAACCTTTGGTTACGATTTTTGGATTATGGGCTTATTTTGCTTTCAGTCGCCAGTATAGGCTACTGGATCATCAATTTTGAAGCGATCAACTATCGTGCCGGTGCGGAAACCTCCCTGGACACAGCAATGGCCATAATCGGCGTTCTGTTGGGTGTGGAATTGGCTCGACGGGTCGTGGGTACGGTTTTTGTCGTGCTGGGTGCCATTATGTTGTTGTATGGTGTGTATGGCGAATATGCACCGGAAATTATCTCCCACGCCGGAGACACTTTCCCGGAATTATGCACTTCCATCTTTTTTAAAAGTGACGGTGTGTTTGGCATTATGGCGAATGTTTTGGCGACCTACATTTTACTGTTCGTCATATTCGGCGCATTCCTGGAAAAAAGTGGTGCGCAACGGTTTTTTATCGATTTCCCATTAGCCGCAGTAGGCCATAAAATCGGCGGTCCGGCCAAAGTGTCGGTCATCGCCAGCGGTTTGTTTGGTTCCATCTCCGGCAGTGCCATTGCGAATACGGTATCCACTGGCGCATTCACTATCCCCATGATGAAAAAAGCAGGATTTAGACCTCATATTGCAGGAGCCATTGAGCCGGCGGCATCCATTGGCGGTATGTTCATGCCACCCATTATGGGAGCCGGCGGATTTATTATGGCCGAATTAACCGGAATGCCCTACTCAGAAATCATGATCATCGCTTTGTTTCCGGCATTGATGTATTTCTTCAGCGTTTATATCATGGTGCATTTCGAGGCCAAAAAGCACAATATCGTCGGAGAAAAAACCGATGTGCGCGCTGTGGATATTTTTAAGAAACAATGGTATTACACCCTGCCACTTATTGTAATTACTATTTTCATGCTATCCGGATTTTCTCCGGGGTATTCGGCAGTCCTGGGACTGATCGCATGTATTGCGGTAAGCTGGTTCCGTAAGGAAAACAGAATCGGTCTGCGTGAATTTGTTGAAGCCTCCAGAGCCGGAGCTCAAAGCAGCCTCAAAATTGGTGCAACGGTGGGCGTAATCGGCATTATAATCGGTGTATTAACCTACAGCGGTTTAGTACTGACTTTTGCCGATATCGTCATCGAACTGGCTGATGGTCGTCTGTTCCTGACTATTGTTTTAATCGCTTTAGCGTCGCTAATATTGGGTATGGGCGTACCCGTTACTGCGGCTTACCTGATCACCGCTGTAGTGGCCGTTCCCGCGCTTACCCATTTAGGCGTCAATGAAATTGCCGCACATATGATTGTGTATTGGTTGTCACAGGATTCCAATATCACCCCCCCGGTTTGTATTGCCGCCTATGCCGGAGCCACTATCGCCAAAGCCAATATGTGGAAAACCGCATTTTCCGCATTTAAATTTGCCAAATTTCTCTATCTGGCACCGTTTCTTTTTGGCTATGTCCCCGGATTCAGCCTGAATGGTTCTGCAAGTGACATTGCCATTTCCATGGTTCTGATAGCCGTAGGAACTTATGCCTATTCATGGTTGCTCAGTGGTATATGGCTAAAACGTGGTACCGACTAGGAAATCAATGCAATAAATGTTTTACCCGACGCAGTAATATGTCCGAGTTCACCGGTTTTTGTAATCGTTGTTGGTGCAGCTCTCGATCAGCCGAATTATCACTCAATTTTCCGGTGTAACCGCTGATCATCTGAATTTTCACTTCCGGATATTTTTCCCGCACCACCTTAGCCAAATAATATCCATCCATCTCAGGCATCAACACATCACTAAGCATCAAATCCACATGTTCCCTTGCCAAAATATCCAAGGCCTGTAATCCGCCCTGCGCTGTGAGCACCCGATACCCATTGGTACTCAATATCACCTCTTCCAGGTATACCAGCGAGGGTTCGTCATCGACCACCAATATGGTACCCTCACCACTAAGATCTTCACTCGTTGTCGTTGCAGCATCGACAACCTCCCCTTCGTCCATGCGCTGATAGCGGGGAAAATAGATTTCGATATGCGTTCCATGATGTCGAATAGAATTCACCTTTATTGCACCGTTGGACCGTTTCACAAATCCGTAAACCTGGCTCATTCCCAAGCCCGTACCACTTTCCTCTTTGGTAGAAAAAAACGGTTCGAAAATTCTTTGCAAGGTTGTTTGATCCATTCCAACACCATTATCTTTTAATTCCAGCAAAACATAGTCGCCAGGCTCAATTCCCAAAGACATAGCAGTTTCCCGCGCCAAATGTGTATTTCCGGTTGAGATAGTTAAATGTCCACCGTCTGCCATAGCATGCATGGCATTGATACTCATATTGACAACGGCGTCTTCCAATTCGTCCTTATCCAACCATACCGGCCATAATCCGGTTCCTAACTGCAGTTCCAACTGAATACGAACCGTTAAGGTTTTTTCCAGCATGTGCTTCTGCTCGCTAAGAATATCGTTTATGAGCGCTCTACCGGCGGTAGTCGCATGATCTCTGGAAAAAGCCAGTAGTTTCGCAGTGAGTTTCCGCGCCCGATCCGCCGCTTGGTAAATTTGTCCCACATTGTTTACCCATTTTTCGTTACCGCTTAGCTGCTGCTGTAAAAGTTCTGAATAACCCAGAATAACGCCCAACATATTATTAAAATCGTGTGCTATACCGCCGGTGAGTTGACCCAAAGAATCCAACTTTTGATTATGGCGTAACTGCTGATCCTTGAGCATCTGTTCGCTGACATCCTGCATAGTTCCCAACGTGATAGCAGGTTCGTCTTTGGTATTAAAACGTGTCTCCGTATAAACACGCACATACTTGGTATTGTCTCCCAACACGATTCGGTGAGTCACATCAAAGGGCAACTTGGTTTGCATAGAACGATTAAACGCCGAGTTCACCATTTCCACATCGTCCGGATGAATTCTTTGCTGCACTAGTATTGCATCCGGTTTAGTGATAGACCGTTCCAATTCCAGGATGTGATAGATCTCCTCAGACCATTGCATCTCATTGGTTTTATGATCCAGCTGCCAATTGCCGATTTTCGCCAGTGCTTGAGCATTTTTAAGTTGCCGTGTCGTTTGTTCCAATTCCTCAGAACGGGCTTGAATGGTATTAACCATATGGTTCAAAACATTACCCAAAACGCTGATATCATCATCGCCGGATGCGACGTCAAAACGAGGATAGGCTTTTTTGGAGTTTATGGAAGCTTGTCGCGCCAAATGCCTTAACGGCTTGGTGATCAACGTATTTATCCAAAAAACTCCAAAAGCAATGGCTATGACGGCTGTGAGAAAAAATATTAACACCAGAGAAACCAGCGTTTGATTTTGCACATGAATCAAATCCTTCATTGGCAGGCTCACATACAAATAATGGACCTCACCGCCGATCTCCCAGGAATAGACTTGTGCGAAATGTTCTTGGATTTGCAGTAATTGGGAACGATTTACGGAACCGTATTTCAACATGGTCGTGGCCAAATCCTTGCGCGAAAAAACAACCTCACCTGGATTAACTGTACGGCCATCGGCCAGCAACATAGAAACCCGATTTAGTCAGTCACCTCAAAGGTAGGGGCCATATTTTAATGCTGCAGGGCATACCCAGTACTACCACGGCCATTAACCGCACCAATGGATTTAAATTCGCGATTCAAAATCATAAAAATATTCGAGTGACCACCAAAGTGGCCAATTACTCGCGGGTGGAAGCCATTCATGTACTTCAAGAGTTATTGCAAAAAGGGCAAACATTCGATGCCATCTATGCGCAAAATGATGCCATGGCGGCCGGAACCAGAGTCGTTCTTAAGCGGGCGGGGATTAACCCTGCTGACATTCCCACGGTAGGAATCGACTACCTTCCGGAAACACGAACCGCCATCCTAAACGGTGAACAGCTGGCCAGTTTTACCTATCCTACTTGCGGGAAAGCGGGTGTTAAAGTTGCCATGGATATACTTAATGGCAAATCGGTACCTCGATATATTAAAGTGGATTCGCAACTGGTAACACGGGAAAACGCAGAACAAATTGAACCGGTTTATTGAGAGTCGGTCAACTCACATTCCAATTCAGACAAAATCTTGCGCAGATTTAAGAACGAGACGCTTTCCTCCCCCCCTTTACGTTTTTTGGAATACACCACCTTACGTTTTTTGTGGTCTACCATAACAATAAAAACCGGTAATCCGGCTGTAGCCAGCGTATCCAGTAAAGACTCATTCTGTAATGCCTCTAAGACCGCATCAAATGTGAAATCGGAAATATGCGACACAATGAGTCTCAATGCGGCTTTGACCGGTCCATCCGCTTTGCGCTCCAAGGGTATAGGAGCAGCTTGCGTAATTTCTTTGGCTTCGGTCCTGATTTCTTGCTTGAGATCTGGTACCGGCTTGAGATCTGGTACCGGCTTGGGTGCCGGTATTGGCTCTGACTTTGGGTCTGGCTCTGGCGGTTGCGAAATGGGTTTTGACAGTTCAGTAACCGCTTCGGGTCTTGAATTTTCTATGGACTTCGACACCGGTTGTGATGCGGCTACGCTTTTACTGGCCGGAACCGGCTCAGGCGACTTTACGTCAACATCCGGGTGTTGTTCCAGCAGTGACAACAGGGGTTCAACCCCCCAATACACACTGTCATTGATACTGGCCAGATTAAGCCGGGCAGTGGCCCGATCTACCAGTCCAAGCTGATAGCCTAACAGCAGTACTAATGCGGTCATCCCCGTCTGTTTGCTTTTGGCATTATACAGCTCAGTAACCAGTTTGTTGGCTTCTTTACACCATTGAATCAGGAGCATAGCCAGCAGAGCTTCATAATCCATGCTCTGCTTCCAAGATTCCTGGGGGCGAACCAAACACTTGATGACCGAATGGGCCACTTCCTTATCCCGCGCCATTTGCTTCAATTGACGATGAGATTCTTCACCCGACACGAATCCTTTCTGATACAGAAAAGAAGCCGCATTGTCACACAAGCTTTTAACTATCTTAAAAAAATCGGACACCGCCCGTTCTTCATCGTCGGTGGAAATGGGTTTGAACGTTATAGGTGATGTTGTCATAAACCTACATTTGTCTAGCGTTTAGGCATTGGTTTAGGCATTGTGTAACCGTACACAATTTAGGCCAAGTCTGCGTATACCACAGACGTCCTTTGTATAACGTCGCCCCTACCGAGTTTATTTCACAAACCAGTCACATATTCATCACATCGAAATTCATACACTTTTTACAATGCGAATATCAATGTGCTGCGGTAATTCCCGTTAACAGAGTGTGAATCACAAACAACTCTCTCTAGGAGGAAACGGAATGGCCAAATTCGTAGAATGGGATCAATCGTTGGACGTAAAAGTCGGCGATATGAACAATGAACACAAAATCTGGATCAACTATATCAATACACTGCACGAAGAGGTAGCCAATAAATCCAACAGCAACGCCGTCATGCGTGCATTTGACAATATGGTGGATTACACTCTGAAGCACTTCGGCGATGAAGAAGAGTATTTGAAAAAAATCGGTTATCCTCTGTTTGACGAGCACAAAAAAGCTCATGAAGACTTTCTGTCCGAAATCCGCTCCAGTCAACGCAATTTGAGCAGCAAAGGTGAGCTGGAAAAACACTTCTTTGCTGACCTGAAAGGCTGGTTGGTACGTCATATCAAAATCGTGGATACCCAATACGGTAACTTCACTGAGCGTATGGAAAGAAAAGCCGGCTGATAGCCCGTCCATTTCAATAACCATATAAAGTGGTGAAATTTCATCGCTTTATGTGGTTATTCGTTTAGAATGCCCTTCCTCCGCTTTAAATCCCGCAAAATACCTTAGTAATTTACTAAAGTTTTAACATTTCAGTCCGACATTGTTAACTGTGTGAACTAAACCTGAGGACAAGTCTATGAGCAAATTTGTAGAATGGGATCAATCGTTGGACGTAAAAGTCGGCGATATGAACAACGAACACAAAATCTGGATCAACTATATCAACGCGCTGCATGATGAAGCCGCCAAAAAGTCCAGTAGCTCGGTTGTGATGCGAGCCTTCGACGCCATGCTGGATTACACCGTAAAACACTTCGGTGATGAAGAAGAGTTTTTACAAAAAATCGGATACCCGCTTTTTGACGAGCACAAACAAGCGCATGAGGATTTCTTGGCGGAAATCCGCAGTAGTCAACGTGCTCTCAGTAGCAAAGGTGAGTTGGAGAGAAACTTCTTTGCCGACCTGAAAGGCTGGCTGGTACGGCATATTAAAATCGTGGATACCCAATACGGAAACTACACCGAGCGCATGAATAAAAAAGCCGGTTGATTCGTCGGCGGGGGACCTGCAAAGTCACCCCGCCGCAATTGTGCAATGGCTCCTCTTCAATAAGCTTAGTTTTCATTCAATATTAACACTGCTCCAAGCAAGGGCTTTAGGCGGAATGTTACTAAATATTTAACACCTCACGCCGATATTGTTAATTGTGTGAACTAAACCCTGAAGAGGACAAGTCTATGAGCAAGTTTGTGGAGTGGGATCAGTCGCTGGATGTTAAAGTCGGCGATATGAACAATGAGCATAAAATCTGGATTAATTACATTAATGCCCTGCATGACGAAGTAAGTAAAAACAGCAATGCCACTACGGTGGGCCGTGCGTTTGATGCCATGTACGATTACACACTCAAGCACTTTGGCGATGAAGAAGAATATTTGAAAAAAATCGGTTATCCCCTGTTTGATGAGCATAAACAAGCGCATGAGGATTTTCTTAATGAAATCCGAAACAGCCAGCGCAAGCTTTCCGGCACCGGCTCCCTGCCGGATACGTTCTTCATGGATTTGAAAGGATGGTTAATCCGCCATATCAAAATTGTGGATACCCAATACGGCAACTACACAGAACGCATGAACAAAAAAGTCGGTTAAGACTGACCAAATTGCAGAGCAAGTCTGACCTGGCGTCAGACTTGCTTCTTTACGTTGGATTAAACCCGTCTATTATTCGACCGGCCATTTTAAATATTCCTTCCTAAACATTGACAGCCCACTATAGCTATAAGCATTATTGCACCTGACAGAACAACTCGCTACCAGTCATCCTGTTAGCAAATAACAATCGGGGGCAATCTATGGAAAGGCATGCCGGGCGCAGCAATGCTGCAACGCTTCGTATTATCTTCTTAACCATACTGACCGGTGTCGTACTGAACAGTTGTTCAAAAGACAGTGGTCGCTCTGTTGAACTCAAACACAACGATCAACTGATTGTTATGTGTCAAGGCAGTTGTGATCCCGTTGCCAATCAGGTATTGCAACTGAATGGGAATGTGGATCAACGGTATAACAGTTTCAATGCTTTGGCTATTTCCCTTCCTGCCAAATACGCAGACCGTCTCGCCCGTAGCGCAGGCGTTGCCACCGTGCGTAAGGACGAAACACTGCGTCGCCCGATCCCGGAAAAAAACCAAAGAATTGTATCCAATGTGGCGCCATCGTACCGAAACATCAATACAAAGTCGGCGCAACCCAACAACTACAGTTTCAATAATATTTTGACAGGTGCAACACAGCTCCACGATCAAGGCATCACAGGTACCGGTGTTATTGTTGCGGTCATCGATTCCGGTACCGCCAACAATGTGGAAGTGGTACCGGCTTTGGCCGGCAGCGTTATCGGCGGCGAAAATTTTGTAGACCTGCCGGATGAACCCAGTGCCACCAGTACCCATAATGATTTTCACGGCACTGCGGTAGGTAGCATGATTGCAGCGCATGTGGGTGTGGTTTTTGACAACAGCAGCGAATTCCTGCAGGCGATAAGTACCCATGCACCGGACAGCGTGATTCCCGTGGACGACACCAGCTCCATGGTTCCCATGGTGGGCTCAGCGCCGGACGCAGGCTTGTATGCCATGAAAGTGTTTCCTGCTAATGGTGACGGCACGCCCAGCTCTGTTGTGTTAGCCGCCATGGATCGTGCCTTAACGTTAAAAAGGAACTACAACGCAGGACTGCCATCGGACCCCATATCCGGCGACGGCAGTGAGGACAACCCTTATGTTTATGATTCCTTGAATATTCAAGTGGTAAACCTGAGTTTGGGCGGTATGGGCATGGTTGCAGGTCACGAAATAGAAGAACTGCTGGCTAGAGAAATGCTAAAGGAAGGTATCAATGTCGTCACCTCAGCCGGGAACGACGGCTTCGCCGCTTTAACTGTGGGCAGCCCTGCGACCGGTGTAGCCAATATATCTGTGGGGGCAGCCAGCACCCCGCAACATGAACGCATTCTGCGAGATGTGATACTAGGCCCCGGTGAGGGCAACATCTATCGCCCCAGCAATCACATTCAAACGGCATTTTTCAGCTCCCGTGGCCCCACGGCCGATGGTCGCCTTGGAATTGACGTAATGGCCAACGGTTACGCATCGTTCGTACAACCCGCTGACGGTGGCATCATGCTTATTTCCGGAACTTCATTTTCCGCTCCCACCGTCGCCGGCGCCGTGGCGTTACTGCGTCAGGCTTTTCCCAACAGCACAGCGGCACAAATCCGCGAAGCCCTGATTCAAGGCGCTAACCCCACCATTCTAAGCGATACGGTTCTGGACCAAGGGGCCGGCTTTCTTGACCTGGCAACCGCGTTGCAGCTCATGTCCCAAGGGTTAGAGGCACGCATCCCTGCTCTTCCCGATATCAACGAGGAAGAACCTACACAAGTCAAAAGCAATATCCGCCATTTGGGAATAACAATCATTGACACATCTGAACCTTTCCAAACCCAGGTTCGGTTACAACCGGGCCAGGCCCGGCATATATTGGTGCAAACCGATTTAGGCACCGAATCGGTACAACTTGATTTTTCCAACGTATCCATGGCACTACCGAAGGAACAACAAAACCTCTACTTTGGCGACAGCCTCTGGATCAATGTCGCCGACGGCCCGGTGACGACAAACAATTTAAAACTGGATGAATTATTTCAGGAAGACGCGCAATTTACCATCACCCAACCCCAAACCGGTCTGATGCGTCTGGCTGTACTTGGGGACTGGACCAATGCCGGTGAAGTTTCCGCTACGCTTACGGTGACGTCACAACAGCGTCGACTGAGTACACCGTTTAAAACAGGGCGGCTGCGTGACGACGAAGTGGATGTTTTTGAATTGGAAATCGACGATGGAGATGTGCGGCAATTGAATTTCGAGTTATCCTGGGAAGGTGATTGGGGCCAATATCCACCCCATGATATTGATTTAATTGTAATAAATCCCCTGGGCGAAGCCTATTTTGATGCGGCTACTTTGGATGCACCGGAACGGCTCAGCATCGACAATCCCATGGAAGGCGACTGGAGCATATTCGTTACCGGCTATATGCTGCACGGATTTAAAGATAAGTATGAGTTGCGAATAAGCGATCAAAACGGTCGTCGCCTACGCGATTAATTCACACAGATTTCATGGTTTTTAGCTGATAATGGTATTTCCCGTAGGGATATCTTGCATCGTTGAGTATTTCTCAAGTTTTGTATAGTAACGTTTATGAAGTGTTTTCGACCTTTCATCCAATAAAGTGTGAAATTTTCCTTAACATATCCTTAACTATGACGATGTAAAGAGAAAGTCCCCGACGGATAGAAGGTATTGAAATGAATATGTCTAAATTCTTACTCCCTGGCCTGGTTATTGTGGGGTTCGTTGCAACCATGGCACAACCCGCAGCGGAAATGGACACGAAAGAAAAATTTCTACGTCCTGACCTTAAAGTCCCGGTTGACAATAAATTAAACGCGGAGCGCATCAATCTCGGCAAAATGCTGTTTTTTGATCCCCGCCTGTCCGGCTCCAACTGGATCAGCTGCGCCACTTGCCACAACCCCGCTTTAGGCTGGTCCGACGGCCTGCCCAAAGCCCGCGGTAACAAACAAAAGGAATTGGCACGAGCCACCCCCACCTTGGTGAATGTGGCCTACAACCGTATGCAAATGTGGGATGGTCGCTTCCGCACCCTGGAACAGCAGGCTCTGGGACCGATAGAGTCGCCGGACGAAATGAACCAGAACCTGGACGAACTGGTAACTGAACTCAAAGCGATTAAAGCATACGAGCAACTGTTTTTTGAGGCATACCCGGGACAAGGCATCACTAAAAACACCATCGCCAAAGCACTGTCCAGTTTTCAACGCACCATCGTTGCTACCAAAGCACCGTTTGACCGTTGGGTAGTGGGTGACGAAGATGCTATCAGTCAGGAAGCAAAAAGTGGGTTTGCCTTATTTACCGGTAAAGCCAATTGCGCCAAATGCCATATGGGTTTTAATTTTGTGGACGACGGCTTTCATAACATCGGCCTGAAAAGCAACCAGGACGAAGGCCGCTTTGGCGTAAGACCCGTCAAGATCTCCATGGGTGCCTTTAAGACTCCTACCTTGAGAGATATCGCCAAAACCGCACCCTATATGCACAATGGCATTTACAATACTCTGGAAGAAGTGGTTGATCACTATGATCGTGGTGGCGATGCCAAAGGCAATTTATCACCCAACATCGAACCTTTGAACTTAAGTGACAAAGAAAAAGCCGACCTGGTAGCGTTTCTAAAAACATTGAGCGGAGAATCCATGCAGGTACAACTGCCATATCTGCCCAACCACTACTCAGCACAATCAGAGTTTTAGAAACAGACAAATTCCGTCATATATGCCGCCGCATGGCGGCATTTTTTTGCGCGGGCAAAAATCACGATCTGAATAAAATTTACACCCAAATGTAAACTTTTTCTAAATTTTCCAGCCACTTGGTCGATATTTATAGCACCTACAAAAGTCTTGTTCGCGTAGAAATCTTTATTCACGACATGAATGGAATACAATTATGAAACCCATAAAGCTCACTTTAATTCTGGGTTCGGTTGTGGGACTTGCCGCAGCAGGATACGGCGGTTACACCGTGTTCTCAGAACAAATGCTCAGCGAGTTGCAAAAACAGTATGCGCAACCCACTCTTGAAATTCCGGCCAAAAACCAAACCACACCGCAACGCGTGCAACTGGGAAAAACGCTGTTTTTCGATCCCCGCTTGTCAGGCTCCAATTGGATCAGCTGCGCCACCTGCCACAATCCGGCCATGGGATGGTCGGACGGCTTACCCACCGCCATTGGCAATAACCAGCAATTACTGGAACGAGCCACCCCCACCATTACCAATGTAGCCTATAACAAACTACACATGTGGGACGGCCGTTTTCGCAGCTTGGAAAAACAAGCACTCGGCCCCATTGAAGCGCCGGAAGAAATGAATCAGAACGTGGATGAACTGGTCAAGGAACTGAGCAGCCTTGCCGACTACGTAAAAATGTTTGAAGCGGCCTATCCGGGTGAAGGTATCAGCAAAGACACTATAGCCAAAGCTTTGGCCAATTTCCAACGCACCATCGTTGCCTCCAACTCACCGTTTGATGAATGGATAAAAGGCAAAGAAGGCGCTATCAGCATCGCGGCTAAAAACGGTTTTAAATTGTTTAACGGTAAAGCCAATTGCAATAAATGTCATATGGGTCACAATTTTGCCGACAACGGTTTTCACAATATAGGCCTGAAAAACAGCGGCGATGATCAAGGCCGTTTCAGCATCCGCCCGGTGGAAATTTCCAAAGGGGCTTTTAAAACGCCCACTTTAAGAGATATCACCAAAACCGCACCTTATATGCATAACGGCATCTACGCCACGCTGGAAGAAGTCATCGATC
Source organism: Gammaproteobacteria bacterium (assembly GCA_029882975.1). Classification (NCBI taxonomy): domain Bacteria; kingdom Pseudomonadati; phylum Pseudomonadota; class Gammaproteobacteria; species Gammaproteobacteria bacterium. The sequence continues at coordinate 91,739 of JAOUJW010000016.1, read as the reverse complement.
ATTATGACCGCGGCGGCGATATTAAAAGCAATTTGTCTCCAAACATTGAACCTTTGAATTTAAGCAAAATCGAGAAACAAGAATTGCTGGAATTTCTCAAAAGCTTGGTCGGAGATTCCGAGTTTGTTGCCGTACCAGAACTGCCTACCCAACTTATTTCCGGAAAGGAGTCATCATGAAATACCCTCTGTTAATCGGCGTTATTGTGGTGTGTCTTTTCAGTGTCGGCAGTGCCGTGGCAAAAGCGAAGGGAGAAATCACCATACTGCAAAAAGACCGTTCTTTCGTGCAAGACGGCAGTCAGGTCAGCAGTCTGGTGGTCAAAACCGGTGTTGTATTGCGTTTTGAAAATGCCGATCCCTTTGCCCACAATGTTTTTTCTTTATCGCCTTTGAAAAAGTTTGACCTGGGGTCTTACCCTAAAGGCCAGGCAAAAACTGTTGTTTTCAATAAGGTGGGCACGGCAGAGATTGAATGCGCTATTCATCCGCAAATGTTTCTGGAGGTCACGGTCGAATGAACCAAAAACTCATTACTCTAACCCTAGCCACCCTGGTATTGGTATGGCATGGTGGCGTAAGCGCGGACGAAAACCGTCACGATGTTGAAAAGGCCCTGACCAAACCCATTGTCAATGGCGGTAATGTGTATAAGCAGCATTGCGAATCCTGTCACGGTAAAGACGGTCGCGTGGGCATGAAAACCAGCAACCCGCGGCATTTCAATGACAATGGCCAGTACTTGCGTATTATCAGCAAAGGCCAAGGCAAAATGCCGCCGTGGAAAGATGTGCTGACTCGAAAAGAAATCCAGGATGTGATTGCCTACATTAATGTTCTGGGTTCGCCGGAAAAACGTGGTGAATCGGTGTTTAAAACTCACTGTGTCCAATGCCACGGTACCAAAGGGCGCGGCGACGGTCCTGCCGCCAAGTTTTATACCCCACGCCCGGCGAATCTTAGCGTGAGCGATAAAAATGATACGTACAAGGAAATGATTATTCGCATGGGCGGTGAAGCAATGGGTCGTTCCAATATAATGCCGTCCTGGGAAAAAATGTTGTCGGACCAGGAAATTGCCGATGTCATAAAATTTCTTAAAACACTGCTATAGAGAGCGAAAGAACAGTCAAAAAAGATCCGGTGCCCGGCCTCCGCGCACCGGATCATTTGTATTAAATTCGTTAGCGTTGACTCAACCGTTTAGTGAGACGTTGATTTTCCTGCCCCAACTCGCTAATCCGCTGTTCCAGCAACCAGATTTTATCCCGCAAGGGTCGTTCACCGCGTTTCAATCCGCTGATCTCGAACTGCAGATTGCTTATCTTTTGGTTTAATCGTTTGATTTCGTGATTCGACTGCGCTTGGCTTAACGGTAAGGAATCCAAGCCCTGACTGATGGCCACTTTTGCCTTTTCCGTCTTGCCCCCGGCCTTTAACTCTGTGCTTGCACCGGTTGGCGTATCGTGGTCCTCGGCTGAATTTTCTGCCTGTGCTTTGGGTTCCGTGTCAGACTTCGAATCGGCTTGCGCCTGTTCCAGTTTGGTTTTTTTGTGCATGAGGTGACTGGCGGCCTGCGCTATCTTAACGGTTTGTTCAAAAAAGTTTTTATCGCGCAAATCGCCCAGTTCCAAGGCATTACTCACTGGGATTAACTTATGCTCCAGATCCAGCACATAGTCTTCCAATTTATCTCCGGATAGCTTACTCAGCTGCATCACGCTGTTGGTAATGTGCAAAGCATGCTTTACATGAAACAAAAACTCACGACTCGCTTGCCTGACGGTCGCCGCGTCATCCACGTGACGAACAATGATCTCATCAGCTCGCTGCCGCGCTTTTTCCACTTTTGCAAATGTCTTAGGTGCGTATTGGCGGGCTTCGTCTGCAAAACCGTCCAATATGGCCATGGTTTGTTCCAATTGATTAAAACGAACCAGCTGAATTTTCAATCCTTGGATATAATGCATCAAATCTTTGCGATCCATATCAAAACGATGCATCAGGTGTAAGTCCACAGCGCCGCCTGACTGAACCCGCTCCTCCAAAATAGTCACCAAAGAAGCGACCTTGGACATCACTGTATTATACTGAGCCATATAAGTGGCCGTAATATTTTTGGCTTCCAGTTCATTGACTGCATCAAACACATCACGCATATTACCGCTGGCCATTTTTTTTACTTTGAAGGCGTCATCCAGTAGAGTTTCCGTGACATAAGCCTGGCGGTAGACTTGTGCCGCCGGTGCACGACTTAAAAAAGACGATTGCGCTTGGGAAAACGCTTCATTGGACTGGGTATATAAACCCGGCGAATATAACTCCAAGCGTTCACCCTTGGCTTTGCTCATCCGTACAGTCAGGTTTTGCATCACCTGTTCCACGGATTGCGTGGCATAGCGTTTATTCACCAAAGCTTCGTTTACTGGGTTATTAACGCCGACAACTCCGCAGGAAGAAAGTACAGCAACTCCCGTTACTGTCCAAAACAAATACCAAAACAGCCCTCCAAAAACCCTCCCGAACAACCCTTCAAACAGCCCTTCAAACAACCCTTCAAACAACCCCAATGCAAAACTCCATCCTGAGATGATCCTTTTCTTAGACACAGTCTTAACTCCATTTTAACTCCATTGACTGTGATACATAGTAGCGGTTAAAACGTTATTTTCCCACTTGGATTTCCCCGGTTAGTACGTCTTGCTTGGATAACTTGATCCGACGTCCTGGTCTGACCGCCGCTTTGGACATGCTTACATTGGCCCGGGTAAATCGCGGCGCAGGATGGACAGATGCGGAGAAACAGAAGTGGAGCGTATGAGAGTAGAGTCCCTTGGATAAATTCGTTACACTTCCGCGAATGACTGAGACACTGAATCCGACACAACATACCCCCATGATGCAGCAATATTTACGCATCAAGGCGGACCATCCCCATACGCTCCTATTTTACCGAATGGGCGATTTTTATGAGCTTTTTTTCGATGATGCCCGCAAAGTTTCCCAACTTATCGACATTACTCTTACCACTCGCGGCAAATCCAACGGCCAGCCTATCCCTATGGCCGGTGTGCCATTCCACGCCGCGGACACTTATTTAGCCAAACTGGTCAAACTGGGCGAATCGGTGGCTATTTGCGAACAAATCGGTGATCCCGCAACGTCCAAAGGCCCGGTCGAACGTCAAGTGGTCCGCATCGTTACTCCCGGTACTATCACCGATGAAACCTTGCTGGAAGAACGCAGCGATAACCTCATAGTATGTGTCTTTGATCAGGACAAGCGCTTCGGCATCGCCGCACTGGATGTGAGCAGCGGCCGTTTTACGCTTATGCAATGCTCCAGCCTGGAAGGACTCAACAGTGAACTGGAGCGTTTACAAGCAGCCGAATTACTGGTCAGCGATCAAACCTGCTTACCCGCTACCCTATTGCAACGCAAAGGAATCCGTCGTCAGGGCCCTTGGCTGTTTGAACTGGACAGTACCCAACGTCTTTTGTGCACCCACTTTGGTACCCGAGATTTACAAGGCTTCGGTTGTGATGACGCTCCCTTGGCCATATGTGCCGCCGGATGTCTGATGCAGTATGTGAAAGACACGCAGCGCTCGGCCTTACCCCATATACGCACTATGAAACAGGAGCGCCGCGAGGACAGTATCATTATCGATGCGGCCAGCCGCAGGAATCTCGAATTGGAAACCAATTTGTCTGGTGGTCGCGACAACACCCTGGCAGCGGTCTTGGACAACAGCAGCACCGCCATGGGGAGTCGTTGCCTGCGACGTTGGATCAAACGCCCCCTCACGCAGCAACAGTTAATACAGCAACGGCATCAATGCATAGAAACTCTGGTAATGAATCGACGTTTCGAATCGGTACAACCGTTGTTACAAGGCATGGGGGACCTGGAACGAATCCTCTCGCGCATGGCCATACGAAGTGCGCGACCCCGAGATTTTGCCGCACTCCGCGATACCCTGGAACGGCTGCCGGCCCTACGCCGGGAACTGATGCAAATATTATCGGCAACCAGTTCTCCCTTACTGGAATCGCTGCATACTCAACTGGGTGATTTTCCCGAGCTGCAACGCCTGCTATTACAAGCTATCATTGACGCCCCCCCGATGACCATACGTGAGGGCGGCGTCATTGCTCCGGGTTACGATTCCGAGTTGGATGAACTGCGTTCATTAAAAGAAAACGCCGGTCAATATTTGTTGGACCTGGAAGAACGGGAAAAAAACCGTACCGGTATCAGCACTCTGAAGGTGAGCTATAACCGAGTCCACGGTTACTATATTGAAATCAGTCGAATTCACTCCGACAAAATTCCCGAAGACTATACCCGTCGGCAAACGCTCAAAAGTGCCGAACGTTACATCACACCGGAGTTGAAACGCTTTGAAGACAAGGCTCTGAGCGCATCAGAAAGAGCCCTGGCTCGTGAAAAAGCCCTCTATGAAGAATTATTTGATCAAGTCACTCCGTATCTGGCCCGCTTACAGCAATGCGCAGACGCCCTGGCGCAAACCGATGTCTTAAACACTCTGGCCGAACGTGCCGACACCTTGAACCTGGTTCAACCCCAATTGGTGCAACACGCGGGTCTTAAGCTACGGGAAAGTCGACACCCGGTGGTAGAACAGGTACTGGACCAACCCTTTATCCCCAATGATGTCCTGTTCGACGATTCCCGCCGTATGCTGATTATTACCGGACCCAATATGGGCGGCAAATCCACCTACATGCGTCAAACCGCTTTAATTGTACTCATGGCTTATATGGGCAGTTTTGTGCCTGCCGCTGAGGCGGTCATTGGTCCCATCGACCGAATTTTCACCCGGATCGGCGCGGCGGATGACCTCGCCGGCGGCCGCTCCACTTTTATGGTGGAAATGACGGAAACCGCCAACATTCTCCACAATGCCACCGCAAACAGTTTGGTGCTGATGGATGAAGTGGGCCGTGGCACCAGTACTTTTGACGGATTATCGCTGGCCTGGGCCTGCGCCGAACAACTGGCCGAACGAATCCGAGCTTTTACATTATTTGCCACCCACTACTTCGAACTCACCGTGTTGCCGGAAAACCTGCCGGCAGTAGCCAATGTGCATCTGGATGCGGTGGAACACGATAAAGGCATTGTGTTCATGCACAGCGTAAAAGAAGGGCCGGCAAATCAAAGTTACGGATTGCAAGTGGCCGCACTGGCCGGAGTACCGACACAGGTCATCAGTCTGGCCAAAAATAAACTGGTACAGTTGGAAAACAGCAGCGCGGCCCAACGTATGGAACCCCAGTTACCGCTCAACACCACCCAGCGCAACCAGGGCCAAATATCCCTGTTTGCCGACGAACACCACCCGGCACTGGAACAATTACGAGCCGCGGACGTGGACGAACTGACCCCACGCCAAGCGCTGGAGCTTCTATACCGCTTGAAAGAATTAAGTAAATAATTGGAGAACACCCATGACTTTTGTCGTAGTAGAAAATTGTATCAAGTGTAAATACACCGATTGTGTGGAGGTCTGCCCGGTGGATTGTTTTCACGAAGGACCCAATTTTCTGGTAATAGACCCTGAAGAATGTATCGATTGTTCTTTATGTGAACCGGAGTGCCCCGCCGAGGCTATTTTTGACGAAGACGATGTGCCAGAGGAGCAAAAGCATTTTGTCGCTCTCAATGCCGAGCTGGCGGCTCAGTGGCCGGTGATCACAGAGAAAAAGGACGCCCCGGATGACGCCAAGGAATGGGACGGAAAGCCGGATAAATTGAAATTGTTGGAACGCTGACACAAACCATGGTGCCGGATGAAGTGCAGTCGGAACTATTTCCTACGCAGGAAAGAACGCCACCCCCGTTTAAAAATGAGCTGGAACTCATCCCCTACGAAACCAACGCCTTAAAGTATCTGGCGCAAAAAATTATCCGGCTGCATCGCAGTGAATTACCGGACTTGAGCCATGTGGTGGTATTACTGTCCAACCCCCAAGCGGCAGCGACCTTCCGTTACTATCTGTTGCAAGCGTCTAAACCTCAATGCAACGCTCTGCTGGGACTACAAATCAACACTCTGGATCAATGGGTCTCTCAACAAGAACTCAGCGATGTACATATTGCACCCTTGCAAAGCCGGGAACTCATGTTGGTGCAGGCCTTAAAACAACACCCTGATCTATATGGCCACGGCAGTCCCTGGGCCTTGGCGCAAAACTTACTGGAGTTGTTTGATGATTTCAGTCACAGCCTGGTACCCATTCCCGCACAACTAAAGAACTTTCAAATAGAGCTGGAGTCTGCCTATGGTGTCTCCGGCAATTCCCTGCCCCTGAATCAGGAAGCCCGCCTGGTGCACACACTGTGGTATGCCATGCAACAACAATTGCAGGCGGTGGGTTTAACCGACCCGGTCAATGCCTATGTGATGAAATTGAAACGACGCCTGGATCAGTTGTGCCATCGCTCGGACCGGCAACAACTTTACCTCTTGGGCCAAACCCGCTTGTCCTTGGCCGAATCGCAATGGATAAACAGCCTTATGATCAAGGGCAAGCTGTACTATGGCATTCAAGCCGACGCGGCAAAGTCGACGGGGCGAAGTCCCCTGAACGCCCACATTATCCCTCTACACAGTAAGCTGCAAATTCCAATGTTACCTGCAAAATCTAAACAGCAAGGTCAATATGAACGCTTATTGCAGCGGGTATACCGCCATGACAATATCCCCCTGCAGCAGCGCGCTCAACAGTTCACACAACAGCAGCCACAAAGCCCGCTGGAGCCTGTTTTACGGGTTTACAAGGCCGCCTCCTCGGAACAAGAGGCCCAAGCGGTAGAATTTCAAGTTCGCCGTTGGCTACTTCAAGGCAAACAACGCATAGGTATCGTCACCGAAAACCGGCGTCTGGCCCGGCGAGTGCGTGCCCTGCTGGAACGGGCCGATATCCACTTAAACGACGCCGCCGGCTGGATACTCTCTACCACCAGCGCGGCAACCGTCGTTGAACGCTGGCTGCAATGTATAGAAACAGACTTCCACTATCAACCCCTGTTGGACTTCCTCAAATCGCCTTTCGTTAAGCCTGAAGTCGATACGGATGAGTTTTTACACACGGTGTATCGCTTTGAAAAAAACATTGTGTTCGAAGAAAACATCAGCAATAACATAGAGCGCTACGTCAACCATAGCCGCTATCGCATGAACCGCCTCAATCCGGAATTGGCGGCATACTATGCAAACATAGAACCCTTACTTAAGAAAATTGAGCACGCTGCAGAACCCTTGCAGCAACTCCAGCAGCAGTCTCATAGCCCTAAGCAATTAATCCAGGCACTCATGACCAGTCTGGACCGATTGGGGGTAAAACAAGGCTTGAGCCGCGACGACGCCGGCAGAAAAATTCTGGAAACCCTGCAACCCGCCGCCGCCGCAGCCACTCACAGCAACCTCACCATGAACTGGGTGGAATTTCGCGCCTGGCTGGGGCAATTGCTGGAACGGGCGTATTTTCTGCCGCCCGGTTCCACCGGGCCGGTCCACCTCATGAGTCTGGCGCAAAGTGATTTGCGCCGCTTTGATGCCCTGATCATAGCCTCTGCGGAAAAAGAGTTCCTACCGGGCAACCCCCCCACGTCACCTTTTTTCAACCAATCCGTGCGAGCCGGCTTGGGATTGAATAGTACGCAGGAACTGAATCACACCCAGTTTCACTGGTTCTATCGTTTATTGCACAGCGTCAGCCGTTGCGCCGACAATAAACCTTCCATACTGATCAGTAAACGCAGCCACGAAAACGATGAGGAGATTATAGGCTCACCCTGGGTAGAAGCACTGGAAGCGTTTCATCGCTTAAGCTATGGCCAGGTTCCGACAGACCCATACCTGGAAACCGTTGTGGCACAGAACCGACACCAAATTCATGATTCCACATTACCATTACCCCAAGCTCAAGGACCAGCTCGCAGCCCGGTAGACCCCGGCCTCATACCCAAAAAGATCAGTGCCGGGGCTTATCAAGAGCTGATGAACTGTCCCTACCAGTTTTTCGCCGCTCGCTGCCTGAAACTGAGCCCACCCGAATCCATACGGGACATGTTGCAAAAATCCGACTACGGTGAACGTGTGCACAAATGCCTGCAGGCTTTCCATGGCGGCATCACAGGCTTACCAGGACCGTTTAGCCAAGGTATTACCCATGCAAACCGGGAAGCTGCCACAGAGTTACTTCAGCAAATTTCTCTACAGGTATTCGCCCAAGACATTGAAGAAAATTTCGTGCATCGAAGTTGGTTGAAACAATGGCAGGCCATGATTGATCAATATATTGAATGGCAAATCGAACATCAAATGGATTGGCAAGTGTACCAAGTGGAGCAGGCGGTTACCCGACAGGAAAACCCATTGTTTGAAACCCATGGCCGCCTGGACCGAATCGATACCGGCAAGGAAGGCATGAACATTATCGACTACAAAAGTGGTAAAGCCCCCAAACAAGCGGAGATTCTCTCCGGTGAAAGAATCCAATTGCCCTTTTACGCATTGCTGGGCCAAAGCTTAACCACCGATCAGGCGGTGGCTAAAGTTCAATACTTATCCTTTGACGCCAATAAAATCAGCAGTAGCGAATTGGGCGGTGAGGAATTGTCACAACTCACCTCCCTGGTAAGCGATCGCCTCCAGGATATCATTCAGGCCATGCACAATGGCACCCCCTTACCGGCCTGGGGCGACAGCAAAACCTGCCGGTACTGCGCTATGGAAGGCCTGTGTCGCAAACAGAGTTGGCTGGACGAGTAAGATTACGGAAACATGGCCTTGCGCACCCTTCTCTTGCGTAGTCGACACAAAACCCGTCGTAAAAGAATTACCTCCCCACCTACAAAACCTACTGCATCACGGGGGAAACCTGATGTCTCAGGTGGTAAGTGGGGAAAAGCGGTAAAAACGGAAAACAAACTATCTATTGATCACAATCGAGAAGTAAAACTTGAAGACCCGGTGTAAAACCCTGGCTTAATTAAAGAATGATCATTTTTGTGGTAGAAGGCGGCTCCCGAAGAAACCGCCTATTTCTACCTCCATTCCGAACTTCCGTTGTCCGAATCACATCCTATGATCATCACTCCCTCCTCTCTTCCTTGAGGCCCTCCGTGCTAATCAACGCTGAAAGGTCTGAGCGAAAAGATACCAAAATGAATAAAATTCACAAGCCTGAAATAGACCACAAAATAATCGCGGCTTGACTCAATCTAATTACTATATTGGTTTTACTATCAATTAGTTAACACTCTAATCTAAAACAGATATAAGACGAAGAAGGGGGTTTTTCCTGTCTTGCCTGACACAGATATACGATAATTCCTACAAACAAAAAATCCTTCATAACAGAATCAAACGATTGGATTTATTCCAGTTTTCGCATTGCACGTGAATCCCAGCCGCAGAAACGGTAAAGTAAGCCCCTATGAGCCACAGTTCCAGCCCTATTTCACCTCACATCAGCGCCAGCGTTAGTGCATCTGCGGGTACGGGTAAAACGTGGATGCTGGTCTCGCGCATTATCCGCCTGTTGCTGGAGGACAGCGCACCGGATGCCATACTGGCCATCACTTTTACCCGCAAAGCCGCCGCTGAAATGCAAACCCGGCTCTCAGATCGCTTATTCCAACTGGCTGCATGCTCGGAGACGGAACTGCTGCAATACCTGCAACAAATTCAGGCAGCCACAGATCCCTTAACCTTGAACAAAGCACGCTGGTTATATGAAGACCTATTACAATCACCACAAAACATTCGTACCACAACCTTCCATGCCTTCTGCCAGGAAATTCTGCAGCGTTTCCCCTTGGAAGCGGATGTCCCACCCGGCTTCGAATTACTGGAATCCACTTCTGAACTTATGGCTACAGCCTGGGATCTCCTGCAGCAACGATTGACCCGACAACCGGAGTCGAGTATCGCCCGGGACCTGGAGCATTTGTTTACTCATTGCGGCAGTCTCGGAAATACCAAAACCGCCCTCTACAGTTTTCTGGAGCATCGCAGTGATTGGTGGGCCTATACCCGGGAACAGCACGACAGTGTGGCTTACGCTCAGGAAAAACTACAACAGACTCTTAAAATTGATCCGAACACCAATCCAATTGAAGCATTTTTTGATACAGAAACCCTGGACTGGGTTGAAGATTTCAAACGGTTATTAGCATTGCACCCCACCACATCAAACCAAAAAAACGCACGACTGTTGGAAATGGCCCAAGGTTTTATCGCGGACGGTAACCCGGGGAAAGCCTACCCCGGTGTTGCTGACGTCTTTTTAACACGCCAAGGAGAGGTACGTTCACGCAAACCTTCCAATGTGATGACAAAGAAAATGGGCCACGCAGGCGCCGACCGTTTTTTGGAAATACACTATAAGGTTTCGACCAAGCTGGTGTATTGCAATGACAGGATCAAGCGTCTGAAACTCCACCATGCCAGTTGCGCTTGGTATAACGTCGGCAGTGACTTGCTCCGGGAGTTTCAAAATCTAAAAGCCGAGCGACGCTTATTGGACTTTACCGACCTGGAATGGAAAACCTATTGCTTACTCAACCATTCCGACAATGCCCACTGGATCCAATACAAACTGGACCAACGTATCAATCATCTACTTATCGACGAGTTCCAGGATACCAATCCCACTCAGTGGCACTTAATTGCGCCATTACTGGAAGAGTTAGCCTCTAAGGAACACAACGGCCGCAGCGTATTTCTTGTGGGGGATAAAAAACAATCCATCTATCGTTTTCGTCGTGCCGCTCCTGAACTGTTCGATACCGCCCAAGATTGGATCGAGCAACGACTGGGCGGACAGTCACAAACCCTGGCAACATCGCGGCGTTCCGCACCGGCTATTATGCAATGTGTTAATTATGTTTTTACAGACGGCGACTTACATGAAAAGATTTACGACTTTCAAGAACATCACACCGTGCACGAAAACCTTTGGGGTCATGTGGAACTGTTACCCTTGTTACTCAAAGAAGTGACAGAGGAAACGACACCCGCAGGTCTACGCAACCCCCTGCTCCAACCACGAACGGAATTTGAAGACACCCGCCATTACCGTGAAGGTTGCGAAATAGCGAATATCATCCAAAAACTGGTACAGGAGCAAACTCCCGTTGACGTGGGAGGAAATAGCCGCACCATGCAGTACCAGGATATTATGATTTTGTTACGCAAGCGCAGCCATAGCCACGCTTATGAGCAAGCTTTACGCGAGGCCGGAATTCCTTATCACAGCGCACAACGGGGTACTCTACTGGAAAGCCTGGAAATACGTGACCTTATTGCCTTGCTACAGTTCCTGACCGCACCTTACAACAACCTGTCTCTGGCCACGGTATTACGCAGCCCCATATTCAGTTGCAGTGAACAAGACCTTATGACACTGGCCAACAGCGGAAAAGGCAATTGGTTGGCGCGCTTGCAACAACGGGTTGAATCCTCTGCCACCTCAATCAACCTGAATCTATCCCATGCATGGAAACTCTTGAAGCAATGGATAGACGCAACCGGTACCGTACCGGTACACGATTTATTGGACCGCATTTACACCGAAGCCAATTTACTCAACCGCTATCAAGCCGCATACCCGGCCCACATGAAACAAAGTGCCGGAGCCAATCTCACCCGATTTATCGAATTGGCGTTGGAAACAGACTCCGGACGCTACCCCAGCATCAGCCGTTTTCTTGCCAATGTACAGATGCTGCAAGCTTCGGAACAAGATGGGCCGGACGAAGGTAACGTAACCCAGGGAGAGTCCAAAGTTCGCATTATGACCATTCACGCATCCAAAGGCATGGAGGCCCCGGTGGTATTTTTAGCGGACGCAGCCGACAGCGGCCAAAGAGCCAACGCCTACCAAGCCTTGGTGAAATGGCCCGCACAGGCGGAAAAACCTGCACGTTTTATGTTAACTCCAAAGAAAGACCATCTGGATGAACTGACCGGCGACATCATAAACACGGAAACACTCGCGCAGCAACGCGAAGAGGCTAACCTCCTGTATGTTGCCCTGACCCGAGCCCGCCAATGGTTGTTTATCAGCGGTAGTTGTGAGAAACCTGAAAACTCCGGCTGGTATGGCATCATCGACAAGCAACTGCAATTGCACAACCGGCAACAGCCTTATACACAAATCCAAAGTGGCGTTATGGGCACGATCAACTACGAGGAGCCGCAACGTGTTCCATTAGTAGAGCTGGATGCGGCACTGCAAAATATTGCAGCCATACTGGGCACAAACACGGTCACAAAAGAAATTGCCCCCAGTGATAAAGGTTTGCTTGTTGACCGCCAAGGAGACGTTTTACGCTACGACAATCTACAAGTTGCAGGCGAAGCGGACCAACTCATTCGCGGGCGTATTATTCATCGTATTTTACAATTACTATGCGAAAACCGGACTCGAGGTGAAATCCTCAACATAATCAATAATGAATACATACTGGACGAAGAGCAGCCGCTGGACGCTTGGTATACTGAAGCCAATGCTGTGTTCACCCATAAAGAGACACGTTGGATTTTCGACCCGACGCAGTATGACCACGCCCACAATGAAATGAATATCGCCTATGAAAGCGCAAATGGCACGGTGTTCGGCATCATCGACCGAGTCATCTTTCGCAGCCAGGAAGCGCTGATTATTGATTACAAAAGCCACCCGGTGACCCACCCCAAGGATCTACAATTGTTACAGCGGCACTACGCGGAACAATTGGAACTGTACCATCAGGGTATACAACAAAGTCGCCCCGAGCTGTCAGTAAGAAGCTTTCTTCTATTCACCCATAGTGTTACTTTATGCGAGTACGCTTAAACCCGCAGGCCAACGCTCGCCCCCCGATCCAACCCTTGAAAAACTTTCTCTAATCCCCATGTAATTTTATAAGAACATGAGCTGCATCAAGGCCCCGAAGCAATACATGGTGTATATATTGTTTAGGGGGAATTTAAATTGAAGAAATCGAAGGAGGTGTATCATGAAAGAACTTCGAAAATCTCCGAGTAAAGGACTCAGCTGGGGCTGGTTTGACGAGCCCTTTGAAAACCTGTTTGAAGGTTTCTTCCGCCCCATGCAACAAACCTTTGGTGATGGACTCAAACACTGCCCTGCCATTGATGTCAAGGAACGGGATAAAGAATATCTCATTAAGGCTGATCTTCCCGGCGTTATGAAGGAAGACATTCACGTCAATCTGCAGGACGATATGCTCACCATCAGCGCAGAAACGAAAGGTGAAATCGAAGAAAAAGAGGGTGAAGTGGTTTTACGACATGAGCGTCACTACGGCAAATTCAGCCGCAGCATGCGCTTAGGCGAAGCCATCGACAAGGACAAAGTCAAAGCCAACTTTAAAGACGGAGTACTGGAATTGACTTTACCCAAACTGGAAGTTAAAAAAGCCAAAAAAACAGAAATCACCATTAATTGAATTACAATGAATTGGAGCTGTGTGGTTTAACACCTCACAGCTCCGTTTTCCCGCTTCGCAATGAGATTTTCGGACCATCCCGCAGTTTCAAACCACCCGCCTTTCCCATTCCCAAGGCTGGCACATTTTTATAAACCGCTTCAAAGCTTCCCTCTTGCACCACAAAGGTCTCATGCCACAAGCCAACCGCACCACTGCCGCTGATTTCATTGTTGAAATTAAACCAAGCCGGAAAGTGACGTGCGCCTTTGTCTCGCGCATACCCCAGCAAATCATCATAAGAGCGCCAATATTGAACACTGACTCTTGGATTTCCTGACCAATAATCAAAATGTAACAAGCCCCATTCCGGATGCTCTTGCAACTCACTGAGCATTCGCTTAAAGGAACGGACGACAGGAATCCATTTATGCAGCATCCAGATTTTATTAATGCGAATTCCAAATATAAAAACAACAAAACCTGGCGCTATATCCGGAACCATACGTTGTTTATTAATCGCGTCGTCATTGTATTTTTTGATTGACACAGAAATCACTCTTATATAGCTGCAAATAATAGTAAAGTAATACAGTAAACTTATATATTTCGTTAATTTACTTGATTCGCATGCATTACCGACCAATAATTAAATGGAGCTTTTATTACTTTGCGAAAAACCAGTTTGCAAGTGTAACCTGCAGTATCAACCAACTCAATGTGGAGGAATAGCCATGGGCGGAATGGGCGGCGGTATGGGCGGTGGTGGCATGGGCGGTATGGGTGGCGGTATGGGCGGCGGTATGGGCGGAATGTAACAATCAACGCTTAAGCAAGCCGAACAACTTTACACCAAAACATCAAATCACCGAAACATCAACCCTCGGGTGGGCTTGTTTTACCCACCCGATAAACGTAATAACAACAGACTCAGCTCCAATCCGCTACACAATACATTTTTCGATACCATACTGCTAAATTTCCACCGGAAAACAATTCCCTAAAAGTGTCGACTTTTTGCCTAAGCGATTGCGCCGGGTTTACCCGATTACACCGACAAGACTCATTTAAATCCGAACGAACCTGATTTTTGTGCGTTTTGGCACAAACAAACCGGGCAATCTATTTACATTTTGGTTAAAATCCCACTGAAACCGATGCTCAACAGGACAAATATGAAATTCCGATTTGTTTTCGTAACTCTTTTGTTACTGCACTCCAGCCTTGCCGTTTTTACCTCCCAAAATGTGGAGGCGCGATCCTTTTTGTGGAAAGTACAATCGGAAAAATCCGTGGTGTACTTATTCGGCTCCATTCACTTTGCCAAACCCGAATTCTATCCGCTAAGACCGGAGGTGGAAAAAGCCTTCAAAAACGCATCGATTTTGGCGGTTGAAGTGAACATCAACAATATTAGTGAAATCGAAATGCAGCAAACCATTCTCGCCAAGGGAATCTATCCGCCGGGAGATTCGTTGCAAAAGCATGTCGATCAAGAAACCCTCTCGCTATTGGATACGTTTGTGCGCAAGCAAGGGCTGCCTCCGGAAGGGTTTCTTAACACCCGCCCCGGTTTTCTGGCCATGACTTTGAGTATCATGAAAATGGTCAGCATGGGCTTTCTACCGGAGTACGGACTGGATTTGCACTTTATTCGTCGCGCGGAAAAATATCCGGAGATGAGTATTGTCGAGTTGGAGTCGTCCCAGGAACAACTGGAGCTTTTTTTTAACCTGCCGAACCAGGAGGCATTTCTTAAGTATACTCTCATACAATTTGCGCAAATGGATTCACAAATCAAACAAATCGTTTCCGCCTGGCAAAATGGCGATGCTAAGACGCTGGCTGCCATGCTCGTAGAACAACCCGAAAAAGAATACCCGCAATTGGCACAGATTCAGGATCTGATGTTCACTCAACGTAACAAAAAAATGGCGCAGAAAATAGAAACCTTTCTGCAACGCTCCAACACCTACTTCGTCGTAGTTGGAGCGGGACACCTGGTCGGAAAGGATGGTATAGTAGCCCTGCTTCAGAAAAAGGGTTACTCGGTTCAACAACAATAAAATGCGGTGTGCAGAGACATCTGCTGATTACAGGTTAGGATTTTCATGAGCTGGTGGGGAAAAATTGTAGGTGGTGCATTTGGTTTTATGGCGGGTGGACCTATTGGCGCCGCTTTAGGTGCTGCGTTAGGCCATCAACTGGACAAGGGCCTGAATCGACTCGAACTGGACGAACCGGAAGACACCGAACGGGTTCAAACTGTATTCTTTACCGCCACATTTTCTGTCATGGGTTACTTGGCCAAAGCCGACGGTCGGGTGTCCGAGAGTGAGATTCAATTGGCGCGCCAGGTCATGGACCAGATGCAACTGGATACGGAGCAAAGGAATATCGCTATTCGTTTATTCCAGCAAGGCAAGTCATCAGATTTTGACGTAGATGCCATCCTGGTACAATTTAAACGAGAGTGTCACCAGCGTCGCAATTTGATGCAAATGTTTTTGGAAATTCTCATCGCCACCGTACTGGCCGACGATGTGATACACCCGCAAGAAAAAGATACCCTCAAACATATCGGTGCCCAGTTGGGCTTTCCTGGCATGGTGATGGAACAACTCATCAAAATGGTTCAAGCGCAACAGCATTTTTCCTACGACTACCGGGCAACCAGCCGGCCCAGTGCGAAAACCACACTCAACGACGCTTATGCTGTTTTGGGAGTGACCAAATCCGCTGACAATGACGAGGTTAAAAAAGCCTACCGTCGCCTTATGAACCAGCACCACCCGGACAAACTGGTGGCCAAGGGTTTACCCGAGGAAATGATGAAGCTGGCAACGGAAAAAACTCAGGAAATTAAGAAAGCCTATGAGACCGTGAAGGAGTCGCGAGGGATGTAAGTGCCGTCTCAATGTAGCTTACAGATGGATTTGGAGCGTCAGGTAAGTTAGGTCTTAAAAACACTCAAAAAATATCAGCCGTTCATTATCAGCGGTAATGGGTTCACCCAAACTAATAACCCCCTTGCTTTGCATGAGCCAATCCTCATGATGCAAATGCAAAGACAAAGAATCATTTTGTCGTTTACCATTTTGAGTACGTACAAATGTACCGTTTGTACTCTTATCGGTCAGCACTACCCTGCCCTGCTGGTACTGCAAGGAAGAATGCAGCCGTGAAGCCAGCTCGGATTCCACCACAATTTCGCAATGCTCGGAACGCCCCAGAGAAATTTCCGGTTGAAACTCACTGACATCCAGCGTCTTGGCCCCATAAGTAATGCGCACCCCGGCCACTTGCTGACGATTAAAGCTGTGGCTGTGGCGTTTGACATAACTTTTGGTGCTGTCCATATCATCCCACACTACCTCATGAATATCCGTTGGACTGATTTTTCCTTTTAGCAGTATGCGATTGAAATGCCGGGTTCTGGCACGATTTTCCCGGGATAAACGTAAAAAGGTTTGTTGCGAAATGAGAATTTGACCGGCTTTGGCAATGGCAACCATTCGTGCTGCCACGTTCACTGTATCGCCAAACGGATGGCCATTATCCACTACTGTGGGCCCTTGATGAAAACCGATACGTACTCCTAACGGAAATCCCAATTCACTGTCGATTTGAACTGCATCCTGAATAGAACACGCTGCGTTCATGGCTGTATCCGGATTGGGAAACACGGACATAACCTCATCTCCAATGGTCTCCACGACGCGCCCGTGATTTTTGGAAATGAGACTAGACATTGTTTGCAAGCAGTCAGTAACAATGCGGTGGGCTCTTATATCACCATACGAGGTGTATAGACCCACACTCCCTGCCACATCCGCAAACATGACAGTGAGATCCGCAGTGCGTTGAAATTGCATACTCATCCGAAATACCTATACATCTTGAAACGCTTTAGCTAATGGATAATCAACCGTCCGCACTAGAAAAATACATCATAAATTTTTATTATTGGCTCATAAATAATATTATTGCAAAAAAGAAGACAATTCCCCCTCTTCCGCTTTATTTTATTCTACCCTTTTTTGCTAGCTCAACTCCAATTGGATTCAATAGTTTTAGCGTTTCCCATCAATTTGAAAACAGCGAGAAATATGAAAGATTTAGATTCGATCCAATATGAGTTGCTACCCTACGATACCCACCCGGATCTACCCTTTCGTATTGTTGCACAGGCGCGACAAAAGCAGGGAATATTGTCGCTCAACTATCGCATCCTGGGTGATACATCCGCCATTTTATGGCCTAAGGCAGCCCCCTTTGGTCGCGGTAACAACCTGTGGCAACATACCTGCTTGGAATGTTTTCTCGCCGACGCTGAAAATACCGCCTACTGGGAATATAATTTTTCCCCTGCCGGTGTGTGGGATGTATATTTCTTTAGTGACTACCGCCGACCCCAAGCGGTGGCGAACCTGCAAGCCCCTCAACTGGAGTTCAGAGAACGGGAAAAACTACTCCGGGTTAGAATGACATTACCACCGGCGCTTGCGAACACACAGTTGCGCCTGGGACTGAGTGCCGTCATGGAAGACCGACAAGGGCAGTTGTTTTACTACGCACTCAAACATACCCAAGACAGACCGGATTTTCATCAGCGCGATAGCTTTATCCTGATGCTTTAGAAAATGGAAATTTTCTCAAAGACTTACACTGCATTCTCCGATTGGACTATACTAGCCCCATGCAATTAGGAATCGATCGTCTCCTGCAGGACAAACAACTGCAATCGCAACTGTCGGGTAAGCGCCTCGCTTTAGCCGCCCATCCCGCATCGGTAACTCAATCCTTACAACATAGCCTGGATGCCTTGTGTGGCATTAATACCCTCCAACTGTGTGCCGCATTTGGCCCGCAGCACGGAATGCGTGGGGATAAACAGGACAATATGATCGAATCGCCGGACTACCAAGACCCCATCCATCGTATCCCTGTGTTCAGCCTCTACGGTGAGGTCCGGCGTCCTACCGCAGCCATGATGGACAGCTGTGATGTGGTGCTGTTTGACATTCAGGACCTGGGATGCCGTATTTACACGTATATCACCACCTTGCTGTATATGCTGGAAGCCTGTCAGGAACATGGCAAGTCCTTGTGGGTACTGGACCGCCCCAATCCGGCCGGGCGTCCAGTTGAAGGCTCCCTATTATTGGAAGGCTGGGAGTCATTTGTAGGCGCAGGCCAAGTCATCATGCGCCATGGACTGACCATGGGAGAAATGGCCCGCTGGTTTGTGAAACATCATCGGCTCAATGTGGATTTACATATCATCAGCATGCAAGATTACGATCCCACACTGGCACCGGGATACGGCTGGCCCAGCGGAGAACTGTGTTGGGTAAACCCCAGCCCAAACGCCTCATCATTGAATATGGCGCGCTTTTACGCCGGCTCGGTATTAATCGAAGGAACAACTCTTTCCGAGGGTCGCGGTACCACCGTTCCTTTGGAAATAATGGGCGCACCGGATATCGACATTTTGGCGGTGTTAACGGAGATGCAACAAAGGGCACCTCAATGGCTGCAAGGGGTGAAAATTCGTCCCTGCTATTTTGAACCCACCTTCCACAAACACAAAGGAACACTCTGCCAGGGATTCCAAGTACACACGGATTATCACGGATATCAGCATCAGCAATTTTTCCCGTTTCGCCTGACTCTGGTGTTCCTACAGGCCATAAAAGCGTTGTATCCTGACTATGACCTGTGGAGCCGCCACGCGTATGAATACGAACATGAGCGCCTGCCTTTCGACGTCATCAACGGCGGCAGTTTCGTTCGTGAGTGGATCGAAGACACCCAAGCCGACGCTGAGGACATGGACAAACGTTTACGCTTTGACGAAGCACAATGGAAAGACAGTATTGCGGATCTATTACTGTATCCATAGAACGCTCATTCAAGCCGGGCATTCAACGGCGCATAGACATGCTGTTGGAATAAATATGATTACTAAATAGACACCAGCTCAACACCCACACCACCAAGACCGCAATAACCCTGAGGATTCTTAGACAAATATTGTTGATGGTAATCTTCCGCATAGTAAAACCGAGTGGCCTGATTAATTTCCGTCGTAATCTCATCATAGCCCTCTTCACTTAACAGCTCTTGATAGGCACGACTGGAATTAATGGCATCCATAAGTTGATTCTCGTCATAGGTGTAAATCCCTGAACGGTATTGGGTACCGTAATCATTACCTTGACGCATCCCTTGGGTAGGATTGTGTGACTCCCAAAACACCTTCAAAAGTCTGGCGTAAGACACTTTCTCCGGATCGTAAATCACTTGAACAACCTCATTGTGGCCGGTCAACCCGGAACAGACTTCCTCGTAATTGGGATTGCGCGTATACCCGCCACAATATCCAACCGCGGTGGAATATACCCCGTCCAACTCCCAAAATTTTTTTTCGGCTCCCCAAAAACAGCCCATGCCGAACAAAGCCGGTTTTGTGCCCTCAGGAAAGGGAGCCACAATGCGGTTACCATTAACATGATGAGTTTCACACACCACCATGGCTTCGTCACGACCGGGCAGCGCTTCGGTTTGTGTCGGCATTCTAATATTATCTTTATACATGATACGACCTCTCAAAAGTCTAACTGACCGCTGACAGCTCGATCATAAATCAATTGCTGTGATTCGCGTCTAGCGTATTCACTGAGCTGATGCTCATAACAGGTATTTGCCGCACTAATGTGCAAAACCTTCGCCCCCTGTAATAACAAGTAATCAGAGATCAAAGAACGATGGCAATCGTGTGCCAGTCGCTCCGCGCACAACAGACTCACCTTAGATGCTGCGGCCATAGAGCACAATTGCTGTACCGCTTTTTGAAACGCTGCAGTTTCCATATAGTCGGCGAACGCGCGAAAGAACTCGCTTTGTAACGCAATATGAGGCGAGTGATATCCGGGTGTAGGTTTGCGCATCCCGCCCAACTGACGTCCGGCCCAATGATACACCAAACCGTTTGCTTCAATACGGTGTCGCAACACGTCCCCATTAAAATGTGGAAAGCGCTTGGACTGAGGATAAGCACGTATGTCCACCACCACGTCTATGGAAAAACTCTGCAATAAATACAGTAGATCCTCCGTAGACAAATTACTGTGGCCCACCGTATATACAGTTACATTGGAATACAGGTTCATAATCTCAGTATAGCGTCAATGACCCCTAGCCACTAGCCGCTTGTTTACACTCCGGGTCGCTGCAATCCTGCTAGCGCGCAACCAATACCGCTTCGCCCTGTTGCTCTTTACCGTTACGCAGCCATTGAATACGGAGTCGATCACCCACTTTTGCTTGGCGTAGCACAGCAGCAAAATCCCGCAAATTTTTGACAACGGCAGCGTTTATTTTGACAATGACATCGCCGCCGCTTAAGCCTGCACTTTGCGCCGGCGAACCGGAATTGACACCGCTTATTTTCACCCCAACCCCTGCATAACTGAAATCGGGAATGGTTCCTAAACTGACTTTACGACCTGCCGGTTTTCCCTGCCCTTGTTTGCCGGCAGCTTGTGGCCCGTGTGGTTGTTGTCCCTTGCCTGAGACCAAGGTCACCGTCAAAGGATCGAGACGATGCGCCAAATACTCCATCGTTTCTTTGACGACAGCAGCCACTTTAACCAAACCGGCAGTATCGATCTTATCCACCCGGTCTCCGGGGCGATGAAAATCTTCGTGAACACTGCCAAAAAACTGTACTGCAGGAATACCCTTATCCAGAAAGCTCTTTTGATCGCTGGAACCGAAATCATCAGCGACCGGACGTATATTGACACCGGTGGCCATGCCCACAAAGCGAAACATCGTTTTCCATTCTTTGGCCGAACCGGTCCCAAATACTGTCAGGGCCTGACTACCGAGCCGTCCCACCGTATCCAGATTCAGCATGGCGAAGATCTGTTCCGGCGGGAAAGCGCTGCGGGTATTCACATAACGCAACGAGCCACGTCTGCCGGCTTCTTCACCACTAAAAGCCACAAACACAATGGCGCGTTCCGGTTGCCACGTTTTGGCTTTATTTAACACTTCGAGCATGACGGCAATACCGCTGGCGTTATCATCCGCCCCATAATGAATCTTTCCTTCATCCCCTTGGTGAACATCCGGCCAACCCTTACCCAAATGATCGTAATGCGCCCCCAACACCACTGTTTGCTGCTTCATTGCCGGATTCTTCCCCGGCAATATGCCAATGACATTACGCAAGCGTAAACGCCCCTTGGGAACCCCCACGTCTTCAACCCAATCCTGAAAATAGCTGCCTTTATCACCACCGGCTTGTAACCCGGCATTTTGAAATTGTTGCGCGATAAAATCTGCGGCTTGATCTAACTCCGCGCTGCCCAACTCACGCCCCGCCATCGCTTCGCCGGCCAGGGCAGTAATGGTTTTCACCATGGACACGGAAGAAAATGCCCCGGGTAATTGCGCCAATGCTTGGCGTGGGGCCTGATTGTATTGCGGAACCCGGCTATGTTGTTTCATACCGGCTGTCATGGGGCTGTTGAGCACCGGCCATTGGCCTTTTAGTACATTCTCAGGTTCTTCACCTTCGAAAGCAAGGTAACTGTATTTACTGTAATGGGGCAGCTTGCGTGTCAAACCGGGTAACGCCTCCGGGCTGGAAGCGCCTAACCACAAGATGGGTTGATCTTCCGAGAGTTTTGTCGACAACACCAACGAGTGCCGTGTCGACTGATACCGGGTGTTATTCAACCTTACCGATGAAGTTTTACCCTTTTTGTCAAAATGCACGCCTTGTGAGTTTAATGCTTTGAATATGGTAGAGTTAAAACGGTTATTCCATCCCAGGAGCCACACGGCGCCTTTGCTTGGCAGTCGTTTTAGTTGCGAATCCAATTTCACCTTCCAGCGTCCTTCCTGATCCTCGCTCCATTTGCGTGCCAGTTTTTCATAAGCTGCCAGCAAAGACTTTGACGCCCTCGAAGGCAGTACAAGCAATACATCCGCAGCGCCATATCCTTGTGATAAAGCCGCGGGTATTTCCGCTTTATGCACACGCCGAAACACATCAAAATCCGGGTCTATGCTTAAGCGCAATGGTTCAAAGGAAGAATATACCGATATTGACTGTTGCTTTGCATCAATAGAGAAAACTTTACGTAAAACCGCATTTTTATCCTTACCGTACAAAACAACCGGCAGCTGCAATCGATACGCCGCTTGTTTTTGCAACTGTTGTATGGTGACGGTCGTCTTATACCCGTCGGCGTCTTTGCGTACCCGGGTTTTTCCCAATTTGAGCTCAGGTGCACCACTGCGTGTGGTCCATTGCTGAAACACGTCTTGCAAGGCTTGCCCCGAGGATTTGGAAAACACGTTTTCCAAATCTCCGAAAGAGGCCCGCTTGAAGCGAAACTGCCGATAAAATGATTGCAGTGCAGCGGTAAACTTTTCATCTCCCAGTTGCATTCTGAGCATATGAAAAAACATCATGGTTTTGCCATATCCAATAGCGGATGAAGATGCATTGTGGCGCGAAACAAATTCCGTCAAAGGGAAATCACGCCCCTCCACGACAAAATCCGCGTACTTTTGCAGAGTATCACGGCGGTAGCTGCGACCTTTACCTCGCTGCTCATTGATCAGATGATCCGCCAAATACGCGGTGAGCCCCTCGGCCCAGTTGCCACTGGAATAGTCAACATACACACCATTACCCCACCAATTGTGAAGTATTTCGTGAGGATAAGAAGAGTGCAGAATAAACGGCAAGCGAATCACTTGACCGCCCAACAGGGTAAATGATGGCATGCCATAACCCGAACCCCAGAAATTTTCCACCAACGCAAATTTGCCATATGGATAGTCACCCAATAACGTTTCATACATCCTGATGTATTGACCGGTAACATCCAGATACTTTTGTGCCAGGGAAGCGTCAGGTTTTTGCAAATATACCTGGGCTTGCACCCTTCCCGCCGCCTGTTCGTAGTAGGTGTATTTCCCGCCCAGTAAATAGATTTCATCCTGTGGATTTTTTTCAACCCAGGTGGTCTGAGCTGTGGCAGCACCCTCTCGTTCGCCTTGGGTGACACTGGTCCAGCCTTGCGGCAAATTGACCCGCATTTCAAAACTCATTAAATGCCCAGCGATCTGGGGATACCATAGCGTTGATGCGGCTAAAAAAACACCTCGCTCGTCAATAAGACCTGCTGTTTGGGAAAAGCTTCGATCCGATTCTTTGGCAGCATGCAATTCGTGTTGGATAATCCCGGAATATTTCAGCTTGATCTTATTCACACCGGACCGCATGCTGATGGCATAGCGTGTTCGCGGGACTTCGCCATCCGGTATGGATCCCGCTATTCCCGTTTCAACCCTGCTGATTTGGGGGTGGGCTTGAAGCGCAAGGTCACTGTGCAATTCAAATTCCAAAACCTTAAGCATGCCGGCAGCGCCGGGTAAAGTTAGAACATCCTCCACTTCTATGCGCGATTGTTGCGGCTGTAGTGTTATGTTCATCTCATGATGCACTACATCGGCCAGGCACCATAAAGTTGCCCCTGACAAAAGCAACCCCACAATCAATTGATGAAGTTTCATTCCAGTCCTTGAAAAACGCCCATAACAGCGCTAATGATAGCAGGAAAATTGAAACCTAAGCCAAAATTTAATAATCTCACACAAAACCATTTTCAACGAAACGTACCGGTATGATTCTCAGTATTGCAACGCACCAATCGACTTCATGCTCTCACAACCATTGTTTGTGCATGGTTACCAAAACCCTGCCATGGACGAAAACACTACTCATTATGTTTATACTCCTGGCATTAACTGCCTGCCAACTCCCGGCACGAAAATCCAAAGGAAACGATTTCTCCCGTGCCACTGCGGCAGTACTCAACGGTGACGCCGGGAAAGTACAACAAGTACTAAAACAACACCCCTATTTAATTAATGCCCGTGACGTAGACGGGCACTCCCTATTGCATATCCTGGCCAAACCACCGGCACATATTCGCAACCGCACCATGGTCGCAGAGACTCTCATCAATATGGGCAGTCCGGTGGACGCCCGCCTGAATTACCAAAGTGGTCCTACTCCCTTACATCTGGCTGCACAGAGCAATGATCTGGAATTGATCAAGACCCTGTTAGCCCACGGTGCGGACATCCACGCAAAAGGTGCGACAGATAAATCTACCGTCCCCTACCTGGGTGTCGCATCCCTGGAAAGTTCAATGTCAGTCTATGCAGGTTCTCCATTAAGTGTGGCTTTGCATTATGGAAATACGGCCAGTGCCCGTCTATTGGTGGAAAAAGGCGCACATGTCGATGCTCCGGAATTGGCTGCCGGGCTGGGAAATTTGGATAAGTTCCGCGAGTTAACGTCTATTCGCGGCAACCGTCTGTCTCGTGTTAAAACCGGTTTATTGTATCTAAAGTGCTTCAACTACGCGATATTCAATCAACAATATGAATTGGCGGATCAACTGTTACTCAGCGGTGTCAATATCAACGGTCATCATGAAATGGATAACTTCACTTTGCTGCATTTGGTGGCTCAAAGAGGCAATTCAGATATGGCCAGATTCTTGTTGCAAAAAGGAGCCGATCCAAAAATTCGAGCAGGAAGAAATCAATTAACGCCACTGGAACTGGCACTGCGACACAACAATACCCGAGTGGCCAATGTGTTGCGCGGAGCCAGATAGTCAGGCAAAAAGCCTGGCTATTTCACTTCATGAAATAAGCGGGTGATAGTCACACGCTCTTGGTTTTTTTCCAAAATGAGGTGTATTTTTCCTTGAAAAATATTGGGTTTCGCCGCATCGCCGCTACGAACATTCACCACCATACTCCCCCTGCCCTCAGCTTTGTTGTCCTGGAAAGTCCACTTAACATTATGCACAATCATTTTTCGGGTTTTGGTACCTTTGAACAGTGCAGTGTATTCCTTTCTCAAAGCGGCAATGCTATTAACGTCGTTGCTTAATATATTGTCCGAAAAAAGCGAAACAAACTTATCAATATCACCGGCCTGATAATAATCCACAAATTGCTTGGTGATTTTTCGGGCTTCCGTATTCGTTAACTGATTTTGTTGTTTGCGCAGAGCTTCCGTGTCGATGATATTTTCCACTTCGGTTACCGTCACCGGTTTGGTTCTGACTATTCGGTTTAAAACCGATGGCTTCACCTCTGACTCCTCCACCGAACTTAAATCTATAAACCCCTCTTCATCAAAACGTGCTAAT
Organism: Gammaproteobacteria bacterium; assembly: GCA_029882975.1. Taxonomy (NCBI): domain Bacteria; kingdom Pseudomonadati; phylum Pseudomonadota; class Gammaproteobacteria; species Gammaproteobacteria bacterium. Next base: position 66,010 of record JAOUJW010000016.1, on the reverse strand, counting down.
TGCGGTTGAGCGGACTGTTTCACTGTTTCGCCTGATGCAGACGTTTGGGTGGGACGCGGGGTGGCCGGTTCCTCGGTTTTCGTTGTGGATACACGCTGTAAATGAGAAGTCTCATTACTATTTACAGCGCCCTTTTTCTGCGCATACGCATTGGCAGCAGCCTCCAGGTCGATGGCCAGATGCAATGCCAATGACTTCAACAACTCTCGATGCTCTTCCTGAGATTCGCTGGGGGAAGCAGTCTCTTCCTCTAACAATTTTTGTGTCAGGGAATTTTCCAACAATTGAAACCATATGGTTTGCTTGTGAATAAACTGTTGTGACTTACTAAGTGTAATCCATCCATGAGCCAGCGAAATAATCAGATCATTGCTCCAATTATCATCCTGGATTAACTGCAAAGCCGTATGTTCCACTCCCAATTTACCCGGAGAGACATTTTCTATTTTTCGAACTAAGTCCTTTATAGCGCCACTATCAAATTGACTGCCGGCTTCGATAACACGACTGCTTTCCGCTTTGATTTCATCCAGGTAAACCGCTTCTTGTTCTGATAGACGACCGGCTTGTTCAATTGCATCGGTGCCGATCATTTCCTCTTCTGATGCCAAATAACTAATGGTCATCAATCCAACTATCACAGCTCCCAGCACCAAAAGCTGTAATAGATTATTCTCAACGAACCGCTTTAATTGCAACATTCTATAAGCCAACGTATTACTGAGTTTCGCCTGAGAGATACCTCGGCTCACCGAAAAATGGTTCTGTACTCGAAAAGGAGTAATTTGTAACCAGGAAGGTAGTAGTCTCATATCTGCAAGTACTTTTGAAAAAACCTATGCAGCGAAGCTATGAAACCGACTGATGTATAGGCCGGTACTGCATACGGTTTGCTTGTCGCCCCGTTAAAGGATTTTACTATTCTTAAGATAGGGAATGCAAACAGCGTGACAACCCGGTCACCGACAACACGTAAGTACTTAACGACAGCAAAACCCCAAAAAGCCATTGACCTCTTACTGCTGCTCGGAAACTCCCAATACACGGTTGATTAATATTTGCCCAGATCAGAGGGTCGGGATCTTAGGAACTTTTCCACTACTTAAGTAAAATGCGGAGCTACCCTTCAATTTTAGACACATCTCAGATAAATCGCGACTGCGGCACTCAAACAGGCTAATGAACCCTTAAGTCATCGACAAACGTCAAGGCCTGCCGGATTCCAACCTGGACTTGCGACTGCGGGTTTTTTGTCTCCAAACCTGAAAACTGGGCTCGGTTTCATAAGCCCGACTTGAGACGTAGGTCAGCAGGTTCTTGAGACGATAAAATCGTATAACAGAATCCACACGCATAATCTCGCTACCGGATTCATTATAAAAGACCAGTGTAGGCGCATAATATAACCCTAAGTCCCGAGCCCAAGCCCTGGCAGTGCTGCGCGTACCCTCTGGCGTCACAACCGCTGTTTCAGCATCCATATCTAATTGCACCACTTCAAATCCCTGCAGTTGTTTACGTATGCCCGGATCCGCAAGGGGACCACTGTGTAAAACATCACAAGCATGACAACTAGCCTGTTCAAAAAACACAATTAAGGGTTGCGAGGCATTAAAGCGATTGCGTTGCAATGCGTAGGGCGGACTGCTGAAACTGGGGTGCGTGTTTAGCTCGCTTTCATCAAATCCGGCCACACCTTCAGCGCGTTTCAAATAGTCTCTCAGCGTTTCGCGCCTATAATGCCTGTCTGCCACGTATTCCAATGCCGCCCTGAACTGATAAGGCGGGTAATAACCGGATAGACGCAAAACTTCTTTTCCCGTCCCATCATAAAACAACAATGTGGGAGTAAACTGGGTTTTCAGTGAATTGGCAAACGCTTTTTCGGAGGCGTGTCTGCGGCCTTTGACATCCACCACCGCGCGCTGTCCCAAAACATCAATGGCAACCACATCAAAGTGTTCCCGTGTATAAGATACAATACCCCTGTCGCGCCAATTTTTCTCTAAGTGGGTTTTGCAGTAGGGGCAATCTTTTTGGCCAAAATACAGTATCAACCCTTGTTTTTTCCCTTGTACGAGATCTTCAATATCGGCATCCAGCTCCAGGAAACTCAACTTAAACCAGTCGGGCAGTACAATATCTTCTATCAGGGGGGTATCATCGAATTCAATGAACTTGGAGGCTGAGTCAACACTTTCTTGCGCCGAAACGGGCAAAATGACGGAAATGGTCAGTAATACTAACAGAATGCGTGTGTACGGCATGGCTTGAAACGGGTCTCGTTTGCCTTAAAATTCCTTATTGTATACCCAATAATTGCTTCACCGGGGCCAAGCGGTGATTGGCATTGGCCAGGATAGTGATACCATGCTCAGGACTATACTCAGTCAGACCAAGTTTGTTAAATGCCGGTACCTGATTTAATGATACCAGATCCCCACCGACCAAGGCTTTTACTTTTTCTTTTTTCTGCCCAATAAACGCGTGTAGTTGGGCAACCAGAACCACATCGCAATAGTCCGCTTGCGGCCCGGGGTCACGTAACCAATCATCGGCCTCCCTGGCAACTGTGATAAATTCGTCGGGAAAATCCCATTTTGATAACACGGCTGCGCCGACATCACCGTGAAGTGTCTGTACAAGCTCTTCAACCTGTTCCGGAAATTGAACCAGCTCAGGATAGTTTTCCGCGTACATCAGTATAGGAACCATACCAATATCATGCATCAATCCCATTAACAGTGCTTGTTCCGGGTTAAAGCGACCGGTTTCTAAAGCAACCACATAGGACAAAGCAGCAACTTCCGCGCTATGTGTCCAAGCATACTTCATCAGTTGATGGATGTGTGGTACCTGGCTTTTGTAGACATTTAGCAAACAATGGTGCAAAACAAGATTTCGAACCATATTCAACCCTAACCGTAATATGGCCTGCTCCAAGGTTAATACCGGTTGACCGACGCGATACAGAGGGCTGTTTGCCGTACGCAGCAATACAGCGGCCAATGCGGCATCGGCTTGTAGCATTAGCTCCAGATTACCCAAGCTCACATCGTCACGGATGGCCCTTTGAATTTCCATGGCAATTTTTGGCAGGGTCGGAATATGCAAATTTCCGGTTTGAATATCAGCATAAATGTCCCTGAACACACGACTATTCAGTGCCGAGTCACTGAAATCCATGTTTTCCACTTGTTCGCCGGAACAGCCGGTACTTATGAGATTATCGATCACATGGTTGGCAACACGGAAAAACTCCACATAAGTCAAACATTTAATAGTATATTTGTGGGGATCTAAATGAGAAATGGGGTGCCGCGCCTTGTCGGTTCCCGCTTCAATGATATAGCTGTGCCCGTCTTCCGGAATAAGCAGGAATTTACCCTTAAGCAAGTAAAAAGCCTGCTGATCCGACTCCCCCCACTCCACCAGCGTGCGTCCTTTGCGTGCACACACTTTTGGGGTCGTTTCCGCTAGTAAAGACAACTCATCCGGGTATAGCGCAGCAAGAGGATAGAACGATTTTAAAATATCCTCAGTGACCAACCCGGAATCGTCTGCCGCTTCCAGCATAAAACCTGTTTCCCTGAATACACTTGTTGTAAAGCTTGTTATGTCTTACAACGGCATTTTGCCAAAAAGCTTGAGACCGGGAAAACAGAACAGAAACCTAATCACTCAGGTTTTCAGTTAGTTACAGTCAATTGGCTATCAGCTAAAAGCGGGAAACGGAATGCGTGCGACGCTGATATTCATTGACCAATTCCTCAGTGTTTCGCAGCCATGCGCAGGCTTCGCAACTGCACAGCCCCACATTGTGTCCCGCCCTGGCCAGATGCAGATCAATATAGTCCAAGGGAAACATCAGAGACTTTAACAAAATATGCTCCGGTTTTTGTTCTATGGAGATACAGTCATCATTACGGCTTAACCACAGGCATTCTTCCACGGTGTCACACATAGCACAGTCTTTATCATCTTTATTGTAATGACCGCCATGGTCACAATGTCGCAAGTTCATACCGGATTTCACGTAGTCACGTGGATAATTCAGCGCATCTATTAATTTATCTTTCATTCAATCATTCCTCCCCAAATATGAATGTATCTTCTTTCTCTGAAGTTTTCTTTTGTCTAAAACCCATAACGTCAAATAGTCAACCAAGCACCATGACAACACTGCCAAATTTTCACCGGATGCCAAATCAGGTTTTGCTATGCGTTTCTAACAACTATAGAAGGATTTTTTTTAAAAAGAGTCTTTGTTGAAATTTATTATAAAAAGGAAAAATTTAATCTTGTTTTAGAACATAACAAAAAAGTGTTCACTTTTTGGAGGGAGACTGAAAAGGAAAATGATAGAATTGCAAATTGAGGTAGTGAACCACCTGTTCACGCTGGTGTTCATCCCAATCCAACTTGAGATATTTGACCCACCGCCCCACCCACTGGCGTACTTCCGGCAAAGACGCCGCCTTGCGTTTACTGCGTATGTGAACCACGCTGTCATGGCAAACACGACAATGATTTTCATACAATAAACGACCGGGATGCTGAATTTGAGAAGGCTTGTCCGGGTTTGAGTCTGTAGAACCTTCTACAATCATATCCAGAGGTAACTGGATTTCTGCGGGAGAGAACTCCTGGTAAGCAGCCCATGCCATTGGCGAAACACTGAGTGCCATGCTCGACCCCAATCCGAGCACAAACGCATTCACCATTGCGCTAACAGCAATCATTCGCCTGACGGAGAAACAGCTGAATTTCCTCTGTCGAGAGGGTCTCTCAGTTAACATAACCTGACCGAAGTAGTTGCATTCCTCAACAAAGTGTGGAACCCAATCGGTCCGATGTCAATGTACGCAATGAAAGTTCAGGAAAGAACGCGCAAGCGGAAATTTGGAATCAAAAAAGGGTGCAAACGCCGCACCCTTTCTGAACAACGAGAAAACGTTCAGCAGCTATAAAACCGGGATAATCTCCACGGTCAAACTTTGGTACATTTTGGCACATTGATCAAACTCGTTCTGGCGCCTGCCGGTCGCTTCCACATAACCGCGACATTGATCCAGTTTTGTATGCACAAATTTACAGGCACTTTCCGCTTGATTAATAGCATCATCCAGGAACCCCAAACCTTGAAAACAGGTGCTGACTTCCAAGCATTCGCCGCTAACACAGGACTCGCTGATACGATCGGCCAACAAGGAATAACACTCGCTGGGATCAGCGCTGGACGGATTCATAGAGCACAACACCGGCGGCTGCGTAACCTTAACCGAGTTCAACTTGTCCACAAACCCTTTTGCGGCAGTTTGCCAGGCGCTAAATCGTCTGGCTTTTGTCGCACACTTCTTTTTACTATTTTTACCGTACTTTTTACTACATGCGCTCAACTCGTCACAAGCACCGGCAACTGTCTTAAACAGGTCATTATGGGTTTTGCCCCACTTTTTGTATTCCTTGGCATTGCGAAATCCTACGCCGAATTTTTCGTCTTGGGTGGCCTGCCAACCGAGTTTAATACTTTCCCTGGCCTGCTCCTCCAGCTTAACATAGGGCTCGGATTTACACTCCGCCACCATTTTCAACGGTTCAACAACCGGGGGAATTTTGCTTAAATCCTCCGCCGCCGTTTCTTCAACCGCTGCTGTGGATTCAGTCTCAGCAGGCGCGGCTTCGACCATGGGTGCTGCGGCTTCCGCTTTGGACTCAACCGCCGCGCTATCCTCAGCCAAAGATTCACTAATACTGTCCAAGGCCTCCATCGCTTTACTCATGGGTTCGCTCGCCGGCGCCCCGGCATCTACCTTGGTGTCCGGCTTGGAACCCCCATCCGAACCACAGGCACCCAAACTACCCAACACACTACCCAATACGACCAGCAAAATCAGTCGCTTGATCGGTTTACACCCTTTATTTATATTCACTACTTTCATCCATCACTCCCCCGGACTGTGGTCTTCATCAGTAACGGCACCAAGTCCGCAGTTGAATTAACCCAAGAAATCGTAAAATCAGACCTGCATGTCTATGGCAAAATCCATTGGCCCAATTGTTTTAGCCTATCCCGGCCGTGGCCTTCGTACCATTATGCCATCCATGACAAGAGCTTAAAATATTTTCTCCTGACAATAAAGCAGGTTTCGATAAGAGGGCCAACTATAATTGGGGTATATATACCCCTTTGAGTGGTTAGAGTTCATGAATATTGCGACCCGATTACTGAATCCCGATTGTTATCCGCATCCTGTGTCCACCTTAAAATTGGTGGAAACCCACGTTTCTTGGGTGGTTTTAACCGGTCAATTCGCATACAAAATCAAAAAGCCTCTCAATCTGGGCTTTCTGGACTATTCCACTCTGGAAAAACGGCATCATTGCTGCGAAGAAGAGTTGCGACTGAACCGGCGTTTGGCACAACCCCTCTATTTGAGTGTCGAACCTATTACAGAAACTGTAAATGGAGTTGTACGCATCAAGGGGCATGGTGCGGTGGTGGAATATGCAGTGAAAATGCGTCAATTTGCCCAGCAGGATCAATTTGACGAACTGTTGGCTGCGGCGCAATTAAAACCCCGGCACATCTTTTCACTGGCTAAGCGCCTGGCACAGTTTCATCAACACGCTGCTGTCGCCCCAACCGCCTCGCCCTGGGGAAATCTTGAAGCCGTAGTCGAACCAATGCTGGAGAATTTTCAACAACTGGCCCAGCTGTCGCAAAGTCAAACCGACACCACCCGACTCACCACATTGCAACGCCGCACTCAAGCGGAAATCAATAATCTCAAACCATTGTTAAATAAAAGAAAAACCCAAGGATTCGTACGGGAATGCCATGGGGATCTACACCTTCGCAATATCGCCATGCACGACGACGCCTTGCTTATTTTCGACTGCATCGAGTTTAACGACAATTTACGCTGGATTGATGTTATGAGTGAGCTGGCCTTCACCGTCATGGATTTGTACGACCGGGAGCGAGCCGATTTGGCTATGTTATTACTCAATGCCTACCTTGAATTCAGTGGCGATTATCAAGGTGTGCCCCTGCTGCGATTTTATCTGGTCTATCGAGCCATGGTCCGAGCCAAAGTCGCCGCTATTCGAGCCCGGCAAACAGAGTCGCCCGACGTTAAAACCCAAGCTGAGCAACAAGCTCACCACTATATCGAGCTGGCTCAACAGTTTTACCAAAAAACTCGACCTGCATTAATCATCTGCCACGGATTGTCCGGCAGCGGCAAAACCACCTACAGCGAATCATTGGTTCCTCTACTGCAAGCACTACGAATCCGTTCGGATATTGAACGCAAACGTCTGGCAGGATTGGACGCCTTGCAAAGTAGCGGATCAGACGGCAACCGGGGAATATATTCAGCGACAATGACGCAAAAAACCTACCGGGTTTTGTTGGAGCTAAGTGACACCCTGCTAAAGGCAGGCTGGCCGGTAATAGTGGACGCGGCGTTTTTAAAATGGAAGGAGCGATTCGAATTTCGACAACTGGCGGCAAAATTGGAGGTGCCATTCCTCATTTTGGACTTTCCTACTCCAACATCGTTATTAAACCAACGCATTATGGAACGCCTGGCCCACGGTCAAGATGCTTCCGAAGCAACGCCGGCAGTATTGCAACAACAACTCCAGTGGCAAGAACCTTTGGACGACACAGAAAAAGCCGCTTCCGTAAATACGCTTGTCACAGACGCGAAACAACTGAGTCAAACCATGAGGCACTCTTTTTAAATTTTCAAAGTTTCTCCATATTCAGCACAGTGAGGACGCCTGCCGTAACGGGTTTCTATCTCTTTTTGTAAAGTGGACATAGCCATATCCTCCCCATGCACCAATACCAAGGGTGGTCGGGTATTAAAATGACCGTACCATTGCATCAAACCATCGCGGTCTGCATGAGCGGAAAATCCACCAATGGTATGAATCTTAGCTCGCACCCTAATGGTTTCACCCCACAGTCGAATGTACCGAGCACCGTCCACAATAGCGCGACCGGGTGTACCTTGAGCTTGAAACCCAACAAAAACAATGTGGCAGTCCTTACGCCAAATATTGTGCTTCAAATGATGGCGAATGCGTCCACCATTACACATCCCACTACCCGCAATAATAATAGCACCGCTGTGAAACAAGTTCAGTTTCATGGATTGTCCTGCCGTACGGCAATAACACAGATTGGGAAACAACTGGCTGCCACCGCTGCGCCACAAATCCCTGGCTTCGTGATCGTATAAACCTTTGTGCTTGAAATAAACTTCAGTGGCCTCTATCGCCATTGGACTGTCGAGAAACACCTGCCAATTATTCAGACCCCATTGCTTGTAATATTTGCCGAATAAATACAACAATTCCTGGCTGCGCCCCACCGCAAAAGAAGGGATAAGGATATTGCCGCCACTATTGCTCGAGGCCGCCTCAATGACACGGCTCAACTCATCAATGGTTTCCTGAGCGGACTTGTGTAAACGATCACCATAAGTACTTTCCATCACGACCATATCGGCATGCTCCAAAACCGCAGGGTCACGTAATATAGGAGCTTGGGATTTTCCCAAATCTCCGCTATAAACCAGCGTTTTTGTGCCACCATTGTCCCGGAACACCAGTTCAACAATAGAAGATCCTAAAATATGCCCGGCATCCAATAAACGTAATTCCAGTCCGGGTACCACGGTAATCCGCTGTTCATATTCCACATTTACAAACCGGCGCAGAGCACTCTGCGTGTCCTTAACCGTAAATAGAGGGTCAATCGGCTCTAAACCCTTACGTTGACGTTTGCGGTTTTCCCATTCGGCGTTTTTCTCGTTGATAAACCCCGCGTCTTTTAACATGATGCGGCACAAATCCCGGCACGCCGTTTGGGTATAAATCGGTCCGGTAAATCCCGCTTTGACCAATAAAGGAATACGACCGGAATGGTCGATATGTGCATGACTGAGTATTACTGCATCAATACTACCGGGCTTAAATGGAAATGCATGTCGATTTCGTGCCTCCTGCACCGGAGCCCCCTGAATCAAACCACAATCCAGTAACACACGACGTTGCCCCACTTGCAACAAATGGCATGATCCGGTCACCTCACCGGCAGCTCCGTAAAAAGTGATTTCCAAAATCGGTCCTATTTAAAATTGCATTTATTAACAACTATACTTTAAAAAAGGATAGCTACTCCGGTTTCGGAACAGTAAAACACGTTTTTTTGACATACGTCATACAAATGGTTTTTATCAATAAATACAATTGGATATAAAGCTTCACGGAAACTGCACATGAGCATAGGCGATTACTGTAACCGAGCCGTGGTGGTCACCGGCCCCAATTCCACCGTTAATGAATGCGCCGAACTTATGCGCCAACACCATGTAGGCAGTATCGTTGTTGTGGAATCCAAGGGCGGTATCAACATCCCTATCGGTATCGTCACTGATCGGGACATCGTCATTGAAGTGGTCGCCAGACACGTCTCCCCCGAACAAATCACGGTATCCGATCTTATCAGTCGTAATCTCATTGTAGCACGTGAAGTGGACGGACTATGGGAAACACTACGGCGAATGCGCAACCGTGGCATAAGACGAATTCCGGTAGTCAATGATGAAAATGTTCTGGTAGGTATCTTAACCGCGGACGATTGCCTGGAAATCCTGACCGAGGAATTGCAACAGCTGGTGTCCCTGGTACGTGTAGAACAAAGTCAGGAAGTGATTAATCGCACAGTTCCCTAATCGACGGAGTCAATTCATGAATAAAACATGGGTCGTTGTTGCTGAAAGCAGTCGGTCTCGAATCTTTAACATGGAAAAGATCAATGGACCATTAGTGGAAATTCTCACATTTGACAACCCGGAAGCACGCAAGCACGATGCCGAAATCCTGGCTGACCGCACCGGGCGAAGTTATGATAGCCACGGTCACGGCAGAAACGATATCTCAGAGCATTACGCCGGCAAACAAGAAGCAGAGCGATTTGCACGCCAACTGGCGGAATTGTTGGATTCGCACCGACTCACCGGCGATTACGAACAACTGATATTGTTCGCCGCCCCCACTTTTCTCGGGCTGCTACGCGAGCACCTGACTGAATCCACCAATCGATTAATAGTGCATGACAGTAATAAAAATCTGGTGCAGTTTAACGCCGACAAAATCCGCGACCATATTCCCAAACCCATACCAAGAATAATCGCTTAGACAATTTCAGGAGGATTACATGGGGACACCGACTAAAAAAGAGTTAGAAACAGCACTGACGCAAGCCGCGAAAATGCGCGAACATGGAGAGGATCCCCACTTTATGGCAAAATCCCTTTTAAATCTAAATTATCGTTTAAAACACCTGGAACAGGTTCTGCACAATGCGGAACTGTATTTACACTCCGGCCAATCTGCCACAGAACATACCCACTTGGTACGATCCATCGCGAAATACCATTCATTGGAACATCGCAGCAGTGGAGAAGATGAAGATTCCATTCTTTAGCAATCCGCGCTCGCCCTCCGTTTCACTCGGCTCAATGTAGGGTATTTCCTACACTATAACTCGGCGTATACTTAGATACAGCAACAGCGAATTATGTAACTATTAGACAAAACCGGTATGGAAGGGCGCATATCGATAGTTTTCAGAAATATTAGCGGTTTTCCGCAATGCTGGAGCGATCCACTCGTTCCAATCGGCACACTTAAGTAGTCTACTGACCGCAGCCACTGGACTTGAAAAGTCTAAACCTTGGCAAATCCTCGTCAGCGGATAAAAAGTGTACCGTTGAGGTACCGGCAATCGAGCGGAACAGCATTGGATAATATAAATGTTTTTTCCACGCTATAGCAAAACCAGCGCACCTTCCCCACGGCAGCAACGCCAGGGAATCCCGTATCCTGTGTAGTACTGAATCGGGTTCTTGTCTACAAATACAGGAGCATGGAAATGCTGACAAACCACTCATCTTATGTCGTAACCAAAGTCACGAAGTTAACCAACGCTGCGAAGTTATTGTCAGGATGTGTATTGTTTTTATCCGGCTTGGGATATCAGCCGACGATTCAGGCTCAGGTATCGATGGACTACATGATGCTGCGTCTGGCAACCGAATTCAACGATGCAAAAGCACAGTACTTGCTGGGAAAAAAATATTATCTGGGAACCAAAGTAGAACAAAACTACGATGAGGCCATCAAGTGGTTTGAAAAAGCTGCCGCACAAAACAATGTTGACGCCATATATTATCTGGGGAAAATGAATCTCCATGGCGAAGGAATACCCCACAATTACCCTGCCGCATTTGACTTCCTGAGCAAAGCCGTTGATCGGCGCCACATCGCGGCCAAGTATGAATTGGCGAACATGTTGTTTGAGAAAAAATTCGGTCGCCAGAATATAGAAAGAGCTCTCGAACTGTACAAACAAGCAGCAAAAGAACGTTTCGCGCAAGCAGCCTACAAGCTGGGAGTCATATACTATGAAGGAAGCCATGTTCCAGCCAACCCGGACATGGGAAAAAAGTGGCTACTCGCCGCCGCAGAATCCGGTGATTCTCCGGCACAAAAATACTTAAAAAAAACAGCAGCCAAGCAACGTAAGCTGGTTGCGCAAAACAGCACACCCGCACATAACGACAAACGCGAAAACGCAAAGCAACAAGCCACGAAACAACAACCGGTGACACAAGCTGCCAGTCAAAAAACCCAGGCTAAGGCTGAACCGACGAAAACCCAAACAAACCCAAAGAACCCAAATGGTAAACAAGATGTTAAAACGGACAGTGCTCCAACAAATGCCCTACTCGCCACCCTACTGGAAAAAGCCAAATCCGGTGATGTAGATGCCCAATACGCCAGCGGTATGAGTTATCTCAGTGGTGAGCATGGCAGCAAAAACCCGCTTAACTCGGTACAATGGTTTCGCAAAGCAGCGGAACAAAACCACGCCGGCGCACAATATAAGCTGGGCCTACTCTACAGAGACGGCACCGGTGTCGCCCAAAGTGACAGCGAGGCCATTAAGTGGCTGCGTCTGGCTTCCAGTTGGGGCGTAGCACAAGCACGTAAAGATCTGGAAACCTTATTGCGAAAACAACTGATCGCTGACGCCAACACTTTTGCCGGGGGGCCGCTGGCCAAACCCGAAGCCCAATTCACTCTGGGCATGATGTATGTTAACGGCGATGGTGTCGCCAAAGACCCGTCGGCGGCCGCACAATGGCTACACAAAGCAGCAGAACAAGACCATACCGAAGCACAATTTCAATTAGGCCAACTGTATAATAGTGGTAGTGGTGTAGAGGCAGATAAACAAGCTGCGAAAATGTGGTTGGCAAAAGCCGCAGATGCCGGTTTGACCAAAGCGGATAATGCGTTACAGACCATGCTGAAAAAGGAAGAAAAGCGTCTGATTAAGCGGGATGTCAATACTTTAAAAAAATCGCCTGTCTATACCCTGATTCAAAACGCCAGTGAAGGCGATACGGAATCTCAATATGTGCTTGGTATAAAATACTCCAAAGGTGACGGTACTGAAAAAAGTATTGAAAAAGCCTTACACTGGTTACAACTGGCAGCCGAAGATGAACATATGATGGCCCAGCTGTCATTGGGGGAAATTTTTCTAAATGGCCTGGAGGTGGAGAAAAATTTGCCTATGGCCGCCAAATGGTATAAAAAAGCCGCAGAGCAGGGTAATTCCGAAGCACAATACAACCTCGGCAACTTGTACCGCAGGGGAGAAGGTGTATCCATGAGCAATACCAAAGCGGTCAAGTGGTATCGAATGGCTGCCAGGCAAGGCCACAGTAAGGCGAAAAACCGCCTGGGAGGTTGTCGTATTTGCTAAATCGGCGCAATAGAAAATAATATAGCGCAATAAACGGAAATGACCTTGTAGAAAAAACATTTCAAAACCGGATCGTTGCATCAACACACAAAAGCCGTTAATTATGGAGCGTTATTCAAGGCTCAAGGCCTTGTGATGATCGCCACAAAGACAATAACGCTACAACAACAAAGGGCATGATTTAATGGATTGCAGGTTTGGGGGCCGGGGGACATCGCGTCTAACGGGTATATCGCAGACACGCTGTGCGAGTTGGCTCACCGCAACACTGAGCATGTTCCCTCTATGTGTCAACGCAGTCGACTTCAGTTTATTTGCGGAAACGACTTTTCAATACCAACAACATCAGGACGAAAAAAGTCAATCGTTCAATCTCGGGCAGTTGGATCTGCTTAGCAACCATGAAATCAGTGACAGCAGTGCCGCCGTTACAGAACTGGTATTTGAAGCAAAAGACTATCATCAGGGGTTTAGCGTTGAAATAGAACGGCTGACTATTAACAAAACGTTTTCAAAAACCTTGACCCTCAGCGGCGGTCGTTCCCACACCCCTTTAGGAAGCTGGAACAATAACTATCATCACGGTTCATTGTTACAAAACAGCATCACCCGCCCGATATTTTTAAAATTCGAAAACAACCAAGGCATACTACCCTTACATATGGTGGGTGCACAATTTGACCACTCGGGATCTTATCTTCAAAGCAAGCTTGTCGTAGCCAATAGTAACGGTATCAATACCAATGACGTGTCACCGACACAATTCGGCAGCCTTGAGGTGATCAACAGTTCCGAATTAAATAGTGCTCAAACCGGTTTGTTGCAACTGCGTTTAAACCCCACGGTGAGTGCGTTTCAATTTGGTCTGAGTGCAATGAAAAACGCTGTAATTGAATTGGGAAAAGACTCCGCTACCACCATGCTGCCACACGGTGAAACGCTGTTTGAACAGGAAATCTTATGTGTGGATCTGGGCTTCAATTCCAAATATTTTAATTTTCTGACCGAATATTACCAGCTCACTATCGAAGATAATCCCAATATCAGTTCCATCTTCCCCCCTAACCCACAACCTTACAAAGCGAAAGCTTACTTCGCCCAAGCCGGATTTTACATATCCGACACACTCTCCGGCATTCTTCGCTATGAATCCCTGGATTTTCCAGCCGGCAGCACCTACTTTGACGTGTTGGGTATGGAAGCTGTAACCCGAGGTATTGTAGGATTGAATATGGATTTGGGTTCCAGTTATACATTGCGATTGGAACTGGAATCCATGGAATGGGAAAATCGTCGCACAGAGTCTTTTTCCATTCAGTGGTTTGTTATTATTGTTTAACCTTTCCCTCCATGCCTGATCGTACACTGGGAAGGAAATCACTTTTAGCCGGCTGACAATACCTGTACAGAAACACGAAACCGGCGTATAAGTGTCTTTGAAGTTAGCAGTTGTCCGTGCCCCAAACACATACCCGCAGGTGCAACTATGACTATTCATTATCAATACAACAAAGATATAAATTGCGTTTATTCCAGACTTAAAGGCCGCATTAATGAACGAAATCTGGGAGAGCACATCAACGCCGTCAGCGCTTTAAATACTTTAAAACGCGGATGGATCGAGATACTGGACATGTCCCAAATTGACGCATTGGACTTATCCTATAGCGACTGTGTATTACTTTCAACACAATGGATGAAACTACAACGTGCCGGATGTATTGGCGCAATCTCCTACGCCCCCAACGAACTCACCTTTGGCGTTTCACGCATGATCAAAGCCACATGCGAAAAAAAGGATCACCCAGTATGGATTATCCGGCAAAAAAATATTTTATCGTTTCTCACGGGGACCACTACTTAAGGACACTCTGATGACTCCTTGAGAGATAAAACGCAGCCGGAATTTTTCAGATATTCCTCTCCGTGAACGGCAGTTTCTGCCATCGGTCCATCATGCAGTTTCGTTCATTGTTAGTTCAAGATTTCACTCCTACCTACCGATACCACAGTGGGGTTCATTAACTTTTTTCATAGGCTCAGAGTCCTGCATATGCCGAAAAAAGCTTTCCCTGCTTTTTGCACGGAATGTTAAATGTACGTAATTGATTGTGAGAAAATTGTAAAACTCATTGGTATCACGTTGGAATCACGGAATTGAGTAAGGAAATATCCATAGCACCGGATGATCATTCACTCCAGCAAAAGCTGATCACCGGTTTCTTTTTAGCCATTTTGGCTCTCACGGGGAACGTGTTAAGTTTACCGCTGTTTTTTGGCGTAGATTTAATATTTGGCTCCGTGGCCGTAATGTTGGCGATAACACTGTTAGGTACGATACCCGCATTATTTGTCGCCGTTGTGGGCGGACTATATACCTTGGTTTTATGGGGCCACCCCTATGCTTTGATCATATTTTCGCTGGAAGCCTTAGTCGTCGGTACTCTGTATAAACACAGCAAAAGTCAAAACCTGGTATTACTCGACCTAAGTTTTTGGTTGCTGTTGGGAGTTCCGCTGGTCATAATATTTTATTCCAGCATCATTGGCTTGGAATGGAAATCGGTTGTGCTCATTGCATTGAAGCAACCCTTAAACGGCACTTTCAATGCCCTGCTGGCAGGCTTACTGCTTCTGTTTCTACAATTGTTTGCACAAAGTTCCGACCGCATCCAATTACCGGCACCACATCTGGAAAAATTGCTGTTTCACGTTTTGTTGACCGCAATCCTTGTTTCCGGAGGTGTTCCCATTGTGAACGAAAACTATCGTCAGCGTCTTGCCGAGGAATCCTATTTACATGAACGTTTGCTGGACTCCGTGCAACTTACTCGTCGTAAACACAGTCAATGGGAAAATATTAGTAGCGAGCAAATACAGGAAAAACTGTCCAAAGACCCGGTGACTCCAAACTCCGGCATAGCCTTGATCGGAACGGATGGACAAATTTTATATTCCCGCGGTAAAATAACGAGCTTATCTGACAAAGGCCAGATACAAACCATTAAAACCAGTTTGTCTATATGGTTACCAAGCGAAGATATGCCCACCATGAAGCGCTGGAGAAAAGGCCGTTATGTCGTTCAAGACTCTATTAGTGGAGTACCTGGCGTCTCCCACCTTCTGATGGAAAGTGCGACCGAATCTTTGGTCCATAAAATGGAGCAGAATCAGGCTCAGGCATTTATCTTTCTGTTACTACTGCTATCCGGTGGAATTGTAGTATCCCGCCTATTGAGCCATTGGTTGACCCTTAATTTAAGTATTCTTGAATCCGCCAGTAAAGACTTACCCAATAAAATTGCACAGGGGAAACGGCCCGAGTTTCCCAAAAGTCTGATTCATGAGTACCGTAGTCTTGGCAATATATTGACCCAATCCGCAAACAGTCTGGCCCATAGTTTTCATGACTTAACACAAATTAAGGAACAATTGGAACTTACCGTAGAAAAACGCAGTGAAGAATTGGACATAAGTGAAAAACGCTGGCTATATGCCTTGGAAGGTTCGCGTGAAGGGGTATGGGACTGGAACATCAGCACCAAAGAGATGTTTTACTCTACCCAATGGAAAGCCAATTTGGGATACAATGAGACCGAAATCACCGGCTCGTTTGACGAATGGGATCAGCGCATACACCCGGAGGACCGTGAACGGTGTCAAGCCGATTTATACCAAACCCTCTATGGCAAAACTCCATTTTTCAGCAATGAACACCGTATGCTTTGCAAAGACGGGAGTTACAAATGGATACTGGCTCGCGGCCAAGTGGTAGAGCGGGATACTAACAACAATCCAATACGTGTCATCGGCACCCACCGGGATATATCGGAAGATAAACACGCAGACGATGCCTTGAAGGAAAGCGAATCCCTGCAACGGGCTATACTTCAAACTGCAGCTGACGCCATAATCACCATTGATACCAAAGGTATGATTAGAACGTTTAATCCGGCCGCTGAACGAATCTTTGGGTATCAAGCCAACGAAATAATTGGAAAAAATATCTCGATCCTGCTGCCGGAACACGAACGCGATACCCACGAACGTTATACTCTAAAATCTCAGTTACACGCACCTCGAATTATCAATCAGGCCCGCGATCTGCAAGGTTGCCGCAAGGACGGATCACTGTTTCCCTTAGAGCTAAAAGTCGCCCCTATGAATTTCGCTAATGAGAAAGGTTTCGTGGGTACCTTACGAGACACCACCGAATACAAGCAGCACGAACAAGCACTGCTACAGGCCAAGAAGGAAGCTGAAAAAGCCAATCACGCCAAATCGGTCTTTTTAACCTCCATGAGTCATGAATTGCGCACACCGTTGAACGCCATTGTGGGATTTGGACAGTTGATTCAGGAAAGCAACCTGGATGAAGAAAACCGGGATTGCGCTGCACAAATCGTAAAAGCGGGCCATCATTTAACCCAAATGATCAACGAAATCCTGGACATTGCTCGCATAGAGTCCGGTAAACAGCAGTTTTCCCTGCAAGCCTTACCGATTCGCGATGTATTGGAGGAACTGCTAAGTTTGATACAGCCTCTTTCTGAGGAAAAGCGAATTCGTTTGATAAGGCCGGCTGAGACATGTGATGCTCACGTATACGCTGATGAAAAACGTATAAAACAAGTTCTTCTAAACCTGCTGTCCAACTCGGTAAAATACAACTATCCGGGTGGACATATCCGAATAACATGCACAACTCAAAAGGAAAATATTGTAAGGATTTCCATTGAGGATAGCGGCCCAGGAATTGATCAGGAAGATCTACAGCGCGTATTCGAACCCTTTGAACGCCTTAACGCCGACAGAACCGATGTGGAAGGAACAGGGATTGGCCTGGCCTTAAGCAGGGTGTTAGTTATGGCCATGGGGGGTCGATTGGGTCTGGACAGTGAAGTGGGTGTGGGCAGCACTTTTTGGTTGGAATTTCCGGCAATTAAGAAACCGGCGAACCTTGCACATCCCGAAACTGAAAATGACATCCATTTGGAGCACATTAAAGGGAAAACAATACTTTGCATCGAAGACAATGTAGTCAATCTAAAATTGATAAAAGCCGCCTTGAACTATGAAAAAAGCATTCAACTCATCTCCGCCATGAAAGGTGAGCAAGGGGTGGAATTGGCCGTAACACAAACTCCGGACCTAATCCTACTGGACGCCCATTTACCGGACATTTCCGGAAACCAGGTGTTGAGCCGGTTGAAATCCGACCCTCGTTCCAAGCATATTCCGGTCATTGTCGTCAGCGCCGACGCCACTCAGACTCAAATTGACTCCATGTTGGCCACCGGTGCCGCTGCCTATCTGACCAAACCTTTCAGGATAAAAGAGTTTTGGCATCAGATTGAATCCGCCGTCAAACCCCAAATCCAAAGCAACACCGGCTGAACCCAATTTAACACTAAATCCATCCTATCCTATTGTTTTATATAAGATTACCCCTTCCATCCGGGTATTCGTTCAACTTTTTTTAACATTGACCGATAGGTAAACAATACCGAAAATTCAAACGGATCCGGTGATATGACCCAAGCCCATGAAAATACAAAACCTACAGTACTGATCATTGACGATTCCAAGCTGGTACGGGTCAGCCTCAATCGAGCATTGCGCAATGAGTTTGAAATTATCGAAGCGGTAGATGGCGAAGAGGGTTGGGAACTTCTTAATGCCAATGACTCCATTCAAGTGGTAATTACCGATGCAGGCATGCCACGTTTGGATGGCTATGAACTGATTCAGAGGATTCGATCTCAAGAACAGGACCGAATTCGAGATATCCCCGTTTTAATGATTACCGGTGCCGAAAAAGCAGAAACCGGAGTACGGGAAAAAGCCCTGTCCCTGGGCGCCTCTGATTTTATCACCAAGCCGTTTGATAATGTCCAATTAGTGGCACGAACCCGTTCTTACATCAAACTGGAAACTCATACCCGAAGCAGCAGGGATCTGGAAGCCCACACCACTCTGGATCCGCTGACAAAAACCGGTAACACCAAGTATTTACTGGAACAAGTATCTCGCGGTATGGCTTTCGCTACGCGCCATGCCCAACCCTTGTCGTTGTTGGTGATAGGTATCGATAAGTGGGAACAACTGTTATCAGAGCACGGTGAAACCAAAGTAGACAAGATTCAAATCGCTGTTGCTGAAGCTATCAAACCTATGTTACGCCAGGAAGACGCCATCGCTCGTATTGAAACAGGTACCTTTGCAATTCTTACCCCCTCTTTGGGAGTTAATGCCGTTGGAAAACTGGCGGGGCGCATACAGCATATGTTGCAATCGCAAAACTTCCTCAACAGTAATAACCATATTAGCATCACTGTTTCGGTTGGCGCTGCCGGAATGGAGGAACAGCACCCTCAAAATGCAGAAGCCTTCTTAAGTACTGCGCGGCAAAGATTAAAAACCGCACAAAGCGCGGGTGGGAATCGTATTATCGGTAGTGGTGATGACGCAGGACCTGCAACCGCATCAGTACAAACCATTCGTGTGAGTATCGACTCAGCACTGAAACTCCTGGCAGAAGGTAATACAAAAGCCTTAGCCAATCATCTACCGGCCATTGCCAACCGTATTGTCCCCTTAGTTGAACTGTGTAACCGGGAACTGGGTTGGCAGCTTGATGCCGAAATGGAACAAATTAAACATAAACTGAAATAGCCGGCAGACACCACTGATTCGCGGCCCATGTCAATAAGCAGCAACTCCCCCGGCCCGATAACCGTTGATAATCACTCCGTCCTCTCAAGCCGATTGCTGTTGACTGAGTTTTCTACCGGTTTCTTTATTAGCAAAGGATTCTATCCATTGTAAATTTTCAATGTAAATGGTGCGCTGCTCTGTGCGCAATAAACCCTGTTTTTTTAATGCTCCCAGAACCGTAGTCACGGTTTGGCGACTGGCCCCAATCATATCAGCCATTTCCTGATGTGTTAGTGGAATATCCAAACGGATACCTTTACTGTTACACGTACCGTAGCGATTGGCCAAACGTGCGATCAATTTGACAACTCGAGAGGTAACATCATCCGAAGCCAAGTGCAACAACACATCACCCAATTCACGCAATCGACTACTCAACAACTCAATCACTTGCATGGCGCTGGCGGGATTTGCGTACAAGTACTGTTCAAAATCTGCTTGTTTTATAGCCAAAACTTCTACCGGACAACAGGCCAGCGCATTTACCAAACGGTGATCCCGTCGCATGACTTCGGATAATCCGAATAATTCCCCAGGAAAACAAAACCATAAAATAACTTCTTTACCTTCCTGGGACAATTCAAAGACTTTGACCCTGCCATTTAGCAAAATATAGACATCGTCACTGCTGGAACCCACGTGGAAAATCATTTCGTCTTTACGAAATAAACGCTTAACTCCGATAGCAAGTAAATCCGAACTTCCCTTATTGCCGATGCTGGAAAAAAAATCTTTGGAAAACGATGGTGTAAATAGTTTGACGCCCCCCTCAACACCAAAACCGAATAACGGCTTATCCATGTACAGTACTCCCCCCTTGGGTCAATAGAATACTTCTTCCCCTGCCGATGTCATCAACATCAGCAGTACTCCATTGCGGCTGTCTTCCGGCTGACTCCGCCCCTTACTCTGTATTATTATTATTCAAGGCGTTGCTATATGTGCAGAAAAATTGACTGACTGAAAAATCGCTACGGCAAACTATACCCTTTACGTGCGCAAATGCAAATAAGCTGGACTGAATATAAACACACAAAGAGCACTCGACGTTTGTACAGTATCTAACCCGTCGCTGTGTGGCTACAAACCAGAGAAAAAGAATTTCGCTTCTGCCCGGCACACAACTCCCCTAACCCCCGACTTAGTTCTTAACGTCCAATACCTTGGAGCATTGGACGTGTTTTTATCGAAAAGTGTGATTTAACCTGCCCGGTTTGCGAACTGCAACAACCAAACTTTGTCACAAGATTTAGGGAAGCTCTGATTGACCCGGTAATCGGTGTTTATGAAAACAGAAATTTTTATCAGAGGTACCCGAGATGGCCTTAAAACATTGCATAGGGAATTCAGACAATGGCACAAATCGTTTATGGTAACGAACCGGAAACCCGACTGTACAGCGACGCAAAACTGCGCAAAGCGGTTAACCACGTTTTACTGGGCACACGCCTGGACGTGCTCGCCGAAACAGACAAGGCCTATCACGTGGATGCCCGCGGACGTGGGCAATCCGGATGGGTTAACAAAAAACATGTTCGTTCTACGTCGGTTTTCAAAATATTCTTTTTGGATGTGGGACAAGGCGACGGAGCAATCATTGAATCCCCTCTAGGGATTATCCTCCTGGATGGCGGTCCTTCAGATAAATACCACCATTTTATGAAACACCGCTACAAACGGCTCATTCAGGAACACGGATCTATCAATATTCAAGCGATGGTGATGAGCCATCCCGACTGGGATCACTTCAACGGACTCACACCGGTGTTGAAGGATAAACATTTTCACATCGGTCACATCTATCATAACGGCATTATCCGCTACAAAAACACCGACAATAATCGTAATACCAAAATTGGCTCCACGCAACAGCGACAAATCAACGGACGCACCCGAACCGTCCTCACCGAGACCTATGACACTCTTAGTGATGTTAAAAAACTGGTGCAAAGCGGTAATTTAATGAGCTCTTTTGGGAACTTTTGGCAAGCCGCATTGGATGCCAAGCAACAGGGACGACTCAAAGGAGCCAAATGCCTCAATGTCCACCACAAAACCCTACCCGGTTACGGGCAAGACCCGTCTCAGGGGTTACGAGTTGATGTTCTCGGCCCGATACCGTTAAGTCCGGCCGACGAAAAACCGGAGTATATGGGCTTTCCTAACGCCGAAGACTTTGGCCTCGACACAGCCGAAATGAGTGAATCACATACCATCAACGGTCATTCCCTGGTTTTAAAGTTCAGCTATGGCAAACACAGTTTTCTATTGGGCGGTGATTTAAACATACCGGCACAGTGGCACTTGCTGCAACACTATGGCGACGCCAACCCGTTTCGGGTTGACGTCGCCAAAGCCTGCCATCACGGTTCTTCGGACTATTTGGTGGATTTTCTAAAGCGGGTTCGCCCCATGGCCAACGTAATCTCTTCGGGCGACAATAAATCCTTCGACCACCCTATGGCTGACGCCATGGGCGCCATCGGTAAACACTGCCGCGGCAACCACCCGCTTATGTTTTCCACGGAATTAGCGCGAGCGGAGAACAACGGTTCCACACACTACGGATTAATTAATCTGCGCAGTAACGGTAAAGTGCTCACCATGGCGCAAATGAAAGAGCAACACGACAAAGCCGACGTTTGGGACAGCTACACCCTGCCTTGGAACGGTAAGTTTCATGCGCAGATCAAACAAATGAAAAAAGTGTCAGGGTAATTCTATAATATACACATCACGTTCGAGCCTAACGGTTTTAATAAGGACAAGCCATGATTCAACGGCACGTATTCCAACGCCACATCCCCCTGCGCGGAACCGTAAACTTTCGTGATATCGGCGGTTATTCAACGCAAAACAAAAAGACGTTTCGCCCCGGTATGATTTACCGCTCGGCACATTTGGCCAAACTCAAACGCGCTGATATCAACCTGGTGGATCAACTGGGCTTGCGTTTGATTCTCGATTTACGCAACCCACAGGAAATTGCCCACTCGCCCAGTCGACTGCCTCCTCCAGCACCGCCGGTGATAAACCTGGCCATGCACAATCCTGCCCTGGATCACGACCAACTTTACCGGGATTTGCTCTCTGGAAAATTAAATCAATTCGACTTTGAAGATTTCTTCAAACAGGAATATCGTCGTTATGTTACAGACTGCGATGATGAAATTCGCAAATTGTTCAGTATACTACTGCAAGAGGATAACTATCCTGTATTGATACACTGTACCGGCGGCAAGGACCGCACTGGAATTTTGGTGGCCCTGATTCATCTGGCGCTGGGTGTGCCCGCTGCTACCGTATATTCTGACTATCTCTTGTCGCAGGAAACCATGCGCTCCTACATCAAAACTCTGCGTTTCAAACTGAAACTCATGTCACTGTTTCGGCTGCAAACGCACAAAATTTGGCCCCTACTGGAAACCCACGCTATGTTCCTTCAGGAGGCCCTGGACACCATAAATTCGCTGCACGGTTCTACCTCAAACTACTTGACCCATTTGGGCATGGACAATACACAAAGGCACATGCTGCAAACTTTGCTGTGTGAATAATCTACGGCAAGTTATTCAAAGGTTTGATCAACAAGGATCGCCCACTCATCCCATCCGGTTTGCTCAACCCCATCAAATGCAGCACCGTTGGCGCCACACTGCTTAAGCCGGCACCAATAGACAAACTCCAATGCACTTCATCCATGACCATGCACGGGACAGGAAATACCGTATGCTGCGTTTGTGGCGAACCGGTATGAAAATCCACCATCTCTTCGCAATTGCCATGGTCTGCCGTCAACACGACCGAATAACCTCGTTGCTCTGCAACTTGTAATACCCGCCCCACTTCCCGATCCAAAGTTTCCACGGCACTGATAATGGCATCGCGTACACCCGTGTGTCCCACCATATCGCCGTTGGCGAAATTAACCGCAATAAAAGAATAATTTCCCGCATAAATCGCATCAATAACTGCATCGGCCACTTGCGCCGCACTCATTTGTGGTTCCAAATCATATGTGGCAATTTGCGGTGACGGGATAATTGTACGCACCTCGCCTGTATAAGGATCGCCATGACGACCGTTAAGAAAATAAGTGACATGGGCATATTTCTCTGTTTCGGCACAATGAAACTGAGCTAAACCGGCTCGACTGACCACCTCGGCCAAGGTAGTTCTGGGACGGTCCTGTTGAAACGCATGGGGTAAACGATACCATTCATCGTATTGGGTCATACACACTACTTCCACGGGCTCATAATCGCCACGATCGAAGTTATCAAAATCCGGTTTATACAAGGCAGCGGTCATTTGTCGCGCTCGATCTTTGCGAAAATTAAAAAATATGACGCTATCTTTATCGGTAATCGGAGCAGCTCCCGGCAGCACCACCGGCGAAATAAATTCATCGGTTTCACCGTGTTCGTAGGCGGTTTCAATCACCTGTTGTGCACTGTCTAAACGATCCCCCTGCGCTTTGGCTATGGCTTTCCAGGCCAGTTCAATGCGCTCCCAACGGTTATCTCTGTCCATGGTGAAATATCGCCCGGACACAGTGGCGATAAATCCACCAGCCGCCTGTAACGCAGGTTCCACTTCCGCCAGAAACTTCAATGCCATTGTAGGACCGGTATCGCGTCCATCAGTAATCATATGCAATACGGGTTTACCACCGTGACGGCGACATAAATCAATCAGGGCCAGCAAGTGTTTGGTATGGCTGTGCACACCACCGTTGGAGACCAACCCCAACAAATGTACCACACCTCCACTTGTGCATACTTTATCCACAGCCTGGCACAACACCGGGTTTTCATAAAACGAACCATCATTGATAGCATCATCAATAGCCACCAGATCCTGACGAATTATATCGCCACAACCAATGGTCAAATGCCCCACCTCGGAATTTCCCATTTGGCCGTCAGGCAGCCCCACAGCCGGACCGGAGGCTTGCAACAAAGTCACAGGATATCGGGAAAAATAGCTATCGAGCTTGGGGGTTTTTGCTTCAGCCACTGCATTGTTGAGACGCGAAGGATTAACACCAAATCCATCCAAGATCAGCAGTACTACAGGACGCCGAGGCGCCAAACCGTTGTCAGCCATAAATCAGCGGACTCCTTTTAGCAAACAATTAAACAAAAGATTCAACACACACGATTTATTAAGCGAAAGGTTCTTAACAAACTATAGGCTGTTTTAGTGAAAATATGGAGATTCCCATGTGACAATACGCATCATCAAAGCAACCAAATTCGTACTGTTTTTTTTTGCTCTGGAACCTCTAAGTCTAGGACAATATTTGTTCATACTCCAGTTTTCCGCTGTCACAAAATTTTAATTTGACGCTACTAAAAACAAGCAGTAGGATACGCTGGATTTCACTGATTTTAATTATGTATCCTGCAGTCAGGTTGTGTTTTGAGCAAGTGTTTTATGTGTTAGCCTGGTGCTTAAACATAACTCAAGGACAACATTCTATGCCCTTGGCGCTCACTCGCCAGAGGCTTTCAAAAGCCATAATAAGGAGAGTTTTAAATGAACAAAAAGCTATTAACCATTTTGGTTGGTTCCGCCCTGGCGTGTGGCGCATCAATCTCCCAAGCTGAAGTCACTATTTACGGAAAAGCGCACTTATCCCTGGATAGCCTGGATAACGGCACCGATTCTTTCATGTTCGTTTCCAGCAACTCCAGCCGTTTGGGTCTAAAAGGTGACGAAGATCTGGGTGAGGGTCTGAAACTTATGTGGCAGATTGAAAGCTCAGTGACTGCAGATGCCGGTGGCGGTACTATTGCCGGTCGTAACACTTTCGTCGGTATCGGCGGTAATTTCGGTAAAGTTCTCCTCGGTCAGCACGATTCTCCTTTTAAATCTCTGGGTCGTAAAGCGGATCTGTTCGGTGACCAGGTTGGTGATTCCCGTAACCTGATCAGCGGCGACGGAAGCTCTAACGTTGGATTTGATCCTCGTTTGGACGACGCACTCGTGTATATGTCACCCAACTTCAGTGGCTTTACTCTGTCCGTTGCCTTAGGCCAGGAAGACGGAGTGACTGACGGTGGTGCAACCAGTATCAGCGGTGTTTACAGCAACGGTCCGATTACCGCCGGCGTAGCCATTGAAACCCATGATGCAGGCCTAGGTGGTGGTGCAGATTCTGAAAGCGGCACCCGAATCGCCGGTAGTTACAAAATGGATGCCTTCAAAATTAACGCCCTGTATCAAACCTTGACCGACATGGGCGGTACAGCCGGCAATGACTCTACCACTCTAGGTGTAGGCGGAGCATTCAAAATGGGCAAAAACGCGTTCAAAGCCCAATTTTACACATTGGATACTGACGCAGTCGACAGCAACGCCACAATGATTGCTTTGGGCTTTGACCACAAACTCAGCAAAATGACCACTGTGTATGCAGCTTATGCCAGCACCAGCAATGATGCCAACGTGGCTTACAGCGCCTCCGGCGGCGGTCATGGCGACAGCGCAGTTCCGCCCACGGCTGGTGACGATTCCAGTGCCCTGTCATTCGGTATCGTTCACTCGTTCTAAATACTGTTTGTTCGAAGCAACAAGACGGGGCCTGCGGGCCCCGTTTCTTTTTGTATCTAAGGAACCTCTGATTTGCTTCGTTGAAAAACTTGGAAATATTCCCGATATTCCCTGCGTTGGCAGTTGATTCGACACCAACACCAGTTACCACAACTTGCCAGCTTCAACTTTCAACTCCACAGCACCCGGATTGGGTAGGGTGGAATAGCGTTTTTTGCGTATTCCACCAAGCAGAGTTAAGCGGCATTCCAAAAGTGGCGATTAGCACAAAGTGTTACTGTATCATCACCTTTCGCCCGCGTGGGCACAAAAAGGCGTGCACCCTACAAAACTAACGACAACGATCCCAGCGGTTTGTATTCATTGATGCAACACCAACACCCGTTACCACAACTCCGCTAGTTTCAATACCACAACCTCCGGATTGGGTAGGGTGGAATAGCTTTTTTTGCGTATTCCACCAAGCAGAGTTAAGCGGCATTCCATAAATGGCGATTAGCACAAAGTGTTACTGTATCATCACCTTTCGTCCGCGTGGGCAAAAAAGGCTTGCCCACCCTTGTATCTACAAAACTGTGATTTGAGACTGCTCGGCGGAATACGTAAACTATTCCGCCCTACAAGTTACAGAACATCAAGAAATCGTCGCTTGGATTTGTTTTTTGTTGATACGAAAAAATATCAATTCTCACCCCAACAACACATCCCAATCCGTCACTCGGATCACGCGGCTGCGATTTAACTCCCGCAACCAACTGTCATAGAAGTCGATGGGATTGTATTCGTCACTGATGACCATCGCACGTGTCCCAGCCGGAAAATCATAACGCTTACCGAGATTGTGACGTATGCGTGCACTGATGCGTGGATGGATTTGAATTTGGTCCGCACGGGGTTGAGTCAAGGTACGTGGCTCTCCCTCATAAGCCAATAGAATCAAGTTGCCAACACCGTCGCCGGATTGCACATCAAAGGCGGGATACAACTCCACTTGCCGGAACACCTGCTTCAAGGTATGTATCACTGAAGCGGTCATATAATTTTGTTGCTTCAGACTACCAATAATATTGACACCTAAGACCCCATCCGACGCCAGGCCGCGCTTAACTTGTTGCAAGGCTTCCAGGCTCAACAAATGGGACGGGGTTATATCCCCGGTGAACACATCCAAAACCACAATATCGTATTGTTTTTGGTTTTTTTCCAAAAAATAGCGGGCATCGTCTGCGGCAACCTCACCTTGGGTTTGCAATCCAAAATACTGTTGCGCCACTTTGATGACTTCCGGATCGATATCCACAATATCGCAGTTTATACCCTGCTGATTGTACCAATTGACGATGGCTCCCATACCCACACCGAATACCAAACAACTGCCGGCCTTGGGGTTATTCATATACGTGAGGTACTGCAGATAATAAGAGTAGTCAAAGATGGAGAGATGGTTATTCATATCCATCCCTCCTTGAATCATGCCGTCAATCAGCAATTCACGGATATGATGCGGTTCATAGCTATAATCCAACACTTTGATTTCACCGTAGTAGGTCTCGGCATGAAAAACCGTACTCACCTTGGTGCCGTCAGCCAGTGTTTTTTCCTTTGGCTCCGCTCCAGTGAGATTGATTAATGGCATTAATAAAAACACCACAGTCCAGTAGCGCTTTTCAAACAAAACGAAATAACTCACCGACAACACAATGAGTAAGACACCCACCAAGGTAAAAATATTACTGACACCTAAATAGGCGATTAACACAAAACCGGTCAGTACGGTGCCCGCGGTACTGCCAATCGTGGATAAGGCATATAAGCCGCCCACTGTCGTCCCTAAATTTTGCATTTGTCGCGTGGCGATTTTAGCCAAATACGGCGAGACACAACCCAACAAAAATAAAGAAGGCCCGAATAAGATCAATGTGCTGGCAAAGGCACCCCAACGCAAACCCAAAGGCAGGCAAGCTTTTAGTACCACCCCTTTTACCAGGGGAACCCACAACACGAACACACTGGCGATCAATATGACCGCATACAAGTATTTGGGTGAGAAATAGCGATCGGAAAAATAACCGCCCACGGCATAGCCTATGGCCAATGCCAGCAAGGTCACGGTTATTAAAGAAGTCCAGACAAATAAACTCACGCCGAAAAACGGACCAATCACGCGTGAGCCCAACACTTCCACCACCATAATCAGTGCCCCGCAGAGCACACAGGTAATTCCCAAAAAAATGGCAAAAGGCTTATTGATAGTCGCTGTTGATACTGACTCGGTTACTGCCGCCCCCGGCATGACTTCATGGTTGTCCAAAACTCACCTCGTCCCCAATGGCTAAGTTATACTCCTGTGCGGCACTGCCTTGGTTGATGGAAATTTCCAATAACCCATTGGCGTTTTTATACCAAAACCCCGTACCCGTCGGCACATCGGCAAAAGTGCTCGCTCTTTGTAATTGCTGCGCGCCCATATGGACTGTGGTATCGGCAGACACGGAATCTGCCCGAACCCCCGCCATGGCGTTACCGTAATGGTCTATGTATATAATTCGCGGCAATTCCGGCGTCCAACTGGAATCAATCCAATCCGTGGGTGCCAGTTCCTGTGCCGAAGGTAACATATTTGCCGCCAATTGTGCGGCCACCGGAGCAAATAAATCCCGACCGTGAAAAGAGTTGGAGAGCTGTTGCGGACGCCAAAGAATATGCCATAAACGCATCGACGCTGCTTGTTTGGCCCGTTGCGCCACCACTTGGAACAAGCCGTTATCCGGTCCTACAAACCAGCGACCGTCAATATTGGCCATCATGGGATGACGCGCACTGCCGACACCGGGATCCACCACGCACAGAAACACCGTACCTACAGGGAATTCCTCCACATAGGCCGCCAATAAATAGGCAGAACAGCGCGGATCAAAAGCCGGAGCATCCGCAAACAAATCGACGATGGGTACGGTGGGTGCCTGTTGTAACAACACCGCTTTCATTTGCCCCATATACGGACCGGACACTCCGAAATCGGTAAACAGCACAATCATTGATAAACCGTGGGATCGTCTACCGCTGCCGCCGCAAACCCGTCTTTGCGAATACGACAGGAATCACACTTACCGCAGGCACGACCCTGAGCATCAGGATTATAACAGGATGTGGTTAAAGAATAATCTAGT
Organism: Gammaproteobacteria bacterium; assembly: GCA_029882975.1. Classification (NCBI taxonomy): domain Bacteria; kingdom Pseudomonadati; phylum Pseudomonadota; class Gammaproteobacteria; species Gammaproteobacteria bacterium. The sequence goes on along the minus strand of JAOUJW010000016.1, from coordinate 36,709 downwards.
CCTAAGGCGATTCCCTTGGTAATAATCTGTGCCTTAGTCAAAGAGATCAAAGGTGTATGAATCTTAAACGGTTCACCCTGCACTCCTTTTTTGGTGCCCAGATTCGCCGTCTGTTCAAAGGAAGCAATGAATTCCGGACGACAATCGGGATAGCCGGAATAGTCCACCGCATTAACACCGATAAAAATATGTTGCGCCGGTAGCACTTCGGCCCAAGCCAAGGCGATGGATAAAAACACCGTATTGCGGGCAGGAACATAAGTAATGGGAATGTCGCTGGAAGCCACTGTAGGTACGTCCAGGGATGTGTCCGTCAGTGCCGAACCGCCCATAGCACCTAACTCCAATGAAAATACCCGATGTAGTACCACCCCCTGCTGTGTGGTCACGCGCTTGGCAGCCTCCAGTTCGCAGCGGTGGCGCTGGCCATAATCAAAGCTGAGCGCATAACATGTATAACCTTCGCTCTTGGCCATGGCCAGCGCCGTAGCCGAATCCAAACCGCCGGAGACTAAAACGATGGCATTGGTGTGCGGTTTTTCATTCATCGCCCTTGGGCTTCTCCCCATAAACTCTTGTGCAACTGTAATTGAAATCGAACCGGCAGGGCATCATCCAGTATCCACTGTGCTAATTGGGCAGGATCTTGCTGACCATAGGCCGGTGAAAACAGCACTGTACATTTTTGTTGTAGTTGGTGTTGCTGTAATATCTGCACGGCCCAGTCATAGTCACCACGATCGCAAATCACCAGTTTAATTTGATCGTCCCGGCTCAGTTGTTGTAAATTTTCCCAGCGATTGCGCTCCGCTTCACCGGATGCGGGTGTTTTTAGATCCATCACTTTTACCACGCGGGAATCCACGCCCGCCAGATCCATGGCGCCACTGGTTTCCAGGGAAACCGCATAACCGTTATCACATAAATCGCGTAACAACACCAAGCAGTTTTTTTGGGCCAGGGGTTCACCACCGGTGACACACACGGTTTGACAATGATAGGGTCCGATCCGGGCCAATACCTGTTCCACAGACAGGCTTTGTCCACCCTGGAACGCATAGCTGGTATCGCAATACTGGCAGCGTAAAGGACATCCGGTTAGGCGTACAAAAACCGTGGGGACACCGGTACTTAATCCCTCACCCTGTAAGGAGTAAAAGATTTCAGAAATGCGTAGGCTGGTTTTGGTCATTTTGAATGCGTACCGCTTGAATCAAAGCGGCTCAGTCAGTCCACAGTTTGACGGGACCCTACTGAAACTTTAACTTTAGTTCAGTGTTTGCAAACACTAGTTCAGCGTTTGCAAGCGTTTACCGGCCAAACGTGCCGCTGTGGTATCGGGGAAATGCTTAACTACATTGCCCAAAATCACTTTCGCACGCTTGTTCTTTCCTAATTCCACATAGGTGTAGCCCATTTTCAACATAGCGTCGGCACGTTTATTACTTCTGGGATAATTGTCCAGAACCTTGTTGAACTCTTCCAGCGCCACCTGATAGTGTCGCTGCACATAGTTAGCCTCGCCCAACCAATACTGGGCATTATCGGCGTATTCTGCGGTGGGATAAGTTTCCAAAAACAGTTTAAAAGACGCAATCGCCAACTCATAATTGCCTTGTTTCAATAGTTCAAACGCTCTTTCGTAGGCTTCCTGTTCCAAAGCCACAGAAACCGAGGCGGCAGCGGGACTGCCGGCAGCATTGCTTGCGGGTACTTCTGCTTTACGCTGTGCCAATTCTTCGGCTTTTTTTTCAACCTCACCAATACGTCGGTCTATGTCGACGTACAAATCTCGCTGTCGTTTTTTAATACTTTCCATTTTATGGGCAATTTCTTCCATTTGCCCAACCAGCTTTTGCATTTCCTGCTGGAGCTTATCCACTTTGGTCATGACTTCAATGACCGGCTGCAGTCGCCTTTCTACCAGATCCAAGCGTCGCTGGGTATCCATACCGGCTTCCGGGGTAACGTTCTCCCGGGCAGTTACACTGGAAACGATAGCCAACATTAAGATCACCACTAGCCCCTTAATTGCTGCGTCTGGTGCAATATGAGTCTTGTTTTTATTATGTCGCCCTGTGCTCATTACGGCTTAACCTGATATGTAGTTGACATGGTCTCGGTAATATCGATCATAAAAAGTACAGCCGTATCCGACGAACCGCCGGATACGGCAAGAAGTCTTAACCCGTTGCAAATCGCTTAACGCTGGTAAACCAGTTCTGCACGTCGATTAGCATCCCAAGCGCTGTCGTCATGCCCCAGTTTAGCGGGTCTTTCTTCACCATAACTGATCACATTGATCTGATTGGCGGCCACACCATTGGCCAGCAATAAACGACGTACGGAATCGGCACGGCGCTCACCCAGAGCCAAGTTGTATTCGCGTGTTCCACGCTCATCCGCATGCCCTTCTAAAGTGAACATCAGACTGGGATTGCTCACCAAATGTTCAGCATGGGCACGAATGACCGGCAGAGCATCATCTCGTACGGTGCTGCTATCAAAATCGAAATAGACGGTTCGGGTAGCCAGCACGTTGTTGGGATCATCCAGGGGATCCACGGGTGCTTGCTCTGCGACCATTTCCTCACCAGCCGGAGGCGCAGTATCCTGTGCCGGTGCTTGGTCTTCAACCGCTACGGTATCTTCCGGCGGCGCCGCTTCTTTTACGTCACCGGTAGAACCGAAACAACCTGCCAATAATAAAACCGGCAGGATGGCAAGAGACATCTTGGTTAAGATCTTCATTCTCCAAACTCCTTATATTTTCACTTTGCATTAACAATAACCACTAAAAAAATTACAACACAAAAACTTTTCAACTGGAACAGCGACTGTTTCCCATAACCTGCGTCATGTGAAACCGGTAGTAGCGTTCAGTTTTTTTACAGCTGCAGACTTATTTTTCATACGGAGACCAAGCCGGTTCCCGCACATCTTCCACATAACGCAACCGTTGCCGTATCCGCCCATCCGTCGACACAGTTGCGAGTTCACCCTGCCTTCCAGTGGTTGCATAGATAATCATGCTGCCATTGGGCGCAAAACTGGGTGATTCGTCCAAAAAACCATCGGTTAATACTTGTATATGGCCAGTGCTCCACTCCAGCGTGGCGATTTTATAGCGACCGCCGGTTTTATGGACCATAGCCAATAATTTACCATCAGGCGACATGCTGGCTCTAGCGTTTTCTTGCCCTTCAAACGTCAACCGTTTCACATTTTTGCCATTTGATGACACTTTATACAATTGTGGTCGACCACCCCGGTCCGACGTAAATACAATCGTGTTGCCATCCGGTGTCCATACCGGCTCTGTGTCTATCGCCAAGTGTTTGGTAATTCGACGTAATTTCTTAGTTTTTAAGTCTATGACATAAATGTCCGCGTTTCCACGGTTTGCGATAACAAAAGCCAGTTTCTTTCCATTGGGTGACCAGGAAGGCGCACCATACAGTCCGGGGCGACCTCTATCGATCACTTCCCGCGTACCGGTACGCCATTCCTGTATGATGATTTTTTGTTTACCGTCCCTCTCTAATGAAGCGTAAGCAATTTTTGTACCGTCTGGTGACCAGGAGGGAGACATCAACGGTTCGGTAGAACGCAGTAACCGCCACTGATTGGCACCGTCCGCATCCGATATCCATAAGGTATGTTCTCTTTCTGTACCCACCCCTTCCGCCGTCACATAAGCAATTTGGGTGGAAAAGGCGCCGGGTGTACCGGTTAATTTTTCATAGATAATATCGGCAATTTGATGTGCAGTTTTGCGCAAGTTAATTTGATTACCTTGCTCCTCGGTATGGGCAATGATCTTTTCCTTAAATACATCCATCAACCAGTAACTGACACGGTAGCGATTTGCGCCAACAAAGCGAACTTTACCGATAACCAGACTTTCCACACCCAATACCCGCCAGTTGGTGTACTGGATTTGATCAGGCGAACTGGGACGACCAAACTCCGCCGGTACCGTAATGGCTTTAAACTGACCGGTGCGCACTAAATCATCCTGGATAATTTTGGCAATATCTTCCGGTGGTACACGTCCACCCTCTTCTGCAAAAGGAATGACGGCAATCGGTGCGGCGTCTTCGATACCCTGAGTTATTTCTATCACCAAGGGAGCAGCTTGAGCGGCTCCAGCACACCACGCCAAACAAAACACCCATATCCGCAGTCTTTTTTTCATCAAGATTCCACTTCAGAAAATTTGAGATTAATTTTACGAAACCGCTCAAATAAACCGGGCTCCGCAGGCAAGGGAAAAGGCTCGGATTTACGCACCGCAGTTTCGACAGAACGATCAAACAGTGAATCTCCGCTGGACTCGACCGTTTGTACATTGATCACATCGCCACTGGGAATCAGCTGTATGGAAACGGTACTACTCATTCCCGGTCTTACATTAGAGGGTTTTCTCCAATTTTGTTCGATTTTCTGGCGAATCATGGCGGTATACTTGTCCACCGTTTTCATGGCCTGTTGTTCCTTGACGACATCTAATGCTTGTTGTTCCTGGGCCATTTGCCGTTCCCGCTCTTTTTGCTCTTCCTGCATCCGGCGTTTCTTGCGTTCCTCTTCTTCGGCCTGCATTTGCGACAGCATGTCTTCGCGCTTACGCTTTTCTTCGGCGGCTTTGGCAGCCGCTTCGGCCCGCTCTTTTTCCTTTTGAGCTTTGGCCAAACGCTGCTCTTCCGCTTTGCGTTTTTGCTCCAGCTCTTTCTGTTTTTTGGCTTCCACCTCGCGCTTCTGCTTTAGGTCAGCAATGCGCTTTTTCTCTTGCTTTTCTTCAGCCAATCGCTGTTGTTTTGTCTTCTCGTGTTCACGTGCTTCTATTTCACGTTTCTTCTTGGCGGCAGCCAAGCGTTTTTCTTCCTGCTCACGCGCCTGTTTAGCTTTAGCTGCATCCTGCTCCAGTTTTTGTTGCCGTTCCTGCTCGGCCCGAATCTTTTCCTGTTCTTTCTTTTTCAGGGTCTCAATTTGCTTGCGAACTTTGGACTCATCCACCACAGTGGCTTCGACCACGTTAAGCTTAGGTTTATCGTCTTCGTCGGTCCAATCAAAACTAACGACTAAAACAGCCAGTAGGGCCGCATGGACCACAACGGCATAAAAAAGCGCTAAAGGATTTTTGAAAATTGTACCAATCACGGGGATTAACTCGATTTGCGTCGTTTACTTCTCTTTTTTGTTTGTTTTGGCGCGTCTGTTATCAAACCCACGCTGGGCGCTCCTGCCTTTTGCAATAAAGTCATGGCGACCACAACTTTGGAGTATTCTACACGACCGTCGCCACGAATCATAACCGGCGTACCCGGTTGGTGTTGCAACACCGCAGCAGCCAATGTCACCATGGTTTCGTGATTCACCGGTTTGTCCGGATTTTCACCAACGTTCAAATAATAATCACCTTCTTTATTGACGGTAACAATCAATGGTTCTTTGGTGTCCGTATCCACCGGTTCTGCTGTGGCCTGGGGTAAATCCACTTGCACCCCGGTGGTTAACAAAGGTGCAGTGATCATAAAAATCACCAACAGTACCAACATCACATCAATATAGGGCACCACATTGATGTCAGACATGGGCCGGCGTCGGCCGGTGGTTTTGTCAAAGATCTCTGCCATTATTTGTGGGCCTGTCGTTGTAGTATGCTGGCAAACTCTTCCATAAAGGTTTGATAACGTCCGACGATGCGATCCAAATCCGCCGAATAACGGTTGTAACTAACAACCGCCGGTATAGCGGCAAACAAACCCATGGCAGTGGCAATCAAGGCCTCGGCGATACCGGGCGCCACCATGGCCAGAGTGGCCTGCTTTACATTACCCAAAGCCCGGAACGAATTCATAATGCCCCATACGGTGCCAAACAAGCCCACATAGGGACTGGTGGAACCCACGGTGGCAAGAAACGGCAAATGGGTTTCCAGTTTGTCCAGTTCCCGCGACAATGAAACCCGCATAGCGCGTTGAGCACCTTCCAGTACGGCCATGGGATCGGCGGATTCCTGTTTGCGTAATCGCGCAAACTCTTTGAACCCGGCTTCATAGATATTGGCCATACCGGATTGGGGGAAACGCCCCGATGTGACCTGTGAATATAAGGTATTCAAATCACCACCTGACCAAAATTTCTCTTCGAACACATCTGCAGCCTTACTGGCCTTTTTCAACACCCGGGCTTTTTGAAATATCATAGTCCAGGACATGATGGACACCAGCATCAACAAAGCCATCACACCTTGCACCAAAACACTGGCATTGGTAACCAGACTGATTAACGACAAATCGGCATTCACACAGACATCTCCCTGCTTAGTTCTGCAGGAATGGCACAGGCTCGAAACTGCCCGGCTGTTTCCGTCACACAAACAACATTGACTTCAGCCGTACAAATCAAACTCTGTGAATCCGCAGATCTTATAGTTTGCTCAAACGCCAGGCTTGCTCCACCCAGCTTCTTCAATATCACCGTCACTTCCAACAGCTGATTAAAACCAGCCGCTTTTAGAAACTCAATGTTTAGCTTACGCACTACAAACAAGCAACCCTGCTCACGCAAGTGATCCTGTTCTATGCCAAGAGAACGTAGCCATTCGGTACGTGCCCGTTCCAGGAACTTTAAATAATTGGAATGATAAACCACACCGCCACTGTCCGTGTCTTCATAATAGACCCGCACCGGCCAGATAAATTCCTTCACAAACCCGCAAACCCCGAATCAGTTGGCAAACAAATCATCGGTACTGGGATTCTCACCGGTTTGTATAGGCGCCGGAGCCGGTAGACCAAAATGGGCATAGGCATGTAAAGTAGCCACGCGGCCCCTGGGGGTGCGCATTAAAAACCCCTGCTGGATCAAATAGGGCTCCAACACATCCTCAATGGTGCCCCGCTCCTCCCCAATAGCCGCAGCAATATTGTCCACTCCTACCGGACCACCCTGAAACTTTTCTATGATCGCCAATAACAGTTTGCGATCCAGCATATCAAAACCGTTGCCGTCCACATCCAGCATATCCAAGGCCGCACAGGCAACCGTAGCGCTGATACGGCCATCGGCCTTGATTTCCGCATAATCACGCACGCGTCGCAGCAAGCGGTTGGAGATACGTGGCGTGCCACGGGAGCGACGCGCAATCTCATGGGCTCCCCGTTCATCCATTTCCACTTGTAAAATACGGGCAGAACGCTTCACGATATGGCTCAGATCTTCCATGGAGTAAAACTCCAATCTTTGCACAATACCAAAGCGATCCCGTAACGGCGAGGTCAACAAACCGGCTCGGGTTGTCGCTCCCACCAGAGTAAAAGGCGGCAAATCCAATTTTACCGAACGGGCAGCCGGACCTTCGCCGATCATAATATCCAACTGATAATCTTCCATGGCCGGATACAACACTTCTTCCACCACGGGGCTGAGACGGTGGATTTCATCCACAAACAGAACGTCATTGGGTTCTAAATTCGTGAGTAAAGCTGCCAGATCACCTGGCTTTTCCAACACCGGCCCGGAAGTTTGACGACAGTTTACCCCCATTTCCGAGGCAACAATATGAGCCAATGTGGTTTTTCCCAGGCCGGGCGGTCCAAATATGAGGGTGTGATCCAATGGTTCCTGACGCAGGCGGGCGGCGGAAATAAAAATAGACATTTGCTCGCGCACTGCGGGCTGGCCAATGTAATCCGCCAACACCTTGGGCCGGATAGCTCGGTCCTGTTGGGTTTCCTGCTCACTGCCCAGCGATTGCGCACTTATTAAGCGATCCGGTTCTATCATAACCCACTCTTTATTATGGATTTACACATCCTTATCCGACATACCCTTAAAATATCAGGGTTTAAACAGTCACGGATTTTAAGGCCAAACGAATAATGTCCTCACTACTCTGCCCTTGGGTATCCACGCCACTCACCAGACGGCTGGCCTCCGGCGGTTTGTATCCTAACGCAATTAATGCACTAATGGCATCTTTCAAGGCATGTGAAGGAGAAATCGCCGCTTCCTGACCCGACTGCGGTAACTCCTTGACCGTACTCCAGTCGTCCAGGCGGTCGCGCAGCTCAATCAGCAAGCGTTCTGCGGTTTTCTTACCAATACCGGGAACTGCGGTTAGACGGGCAACGTCATTGCGTTGCACGGTCGCCGCAATCTCCTCCGCCGACAAACCGGACAACAAAGCCAAGGCAAGCTTGGCACCCACACCGGATACCTTAATCAAAGTACGAAACAATAATTTGTCAGTCTCGGAAATAAAACCGTACAACAGCTGCGCATCTTCGCGCACCAATAAATGTGTGTGCAATGTGACTTCGGCTCCCACTTCCGGCAATCGGTAAAAAGTCGTCATGGGCGCTGAAATCTCGTATCCCACACCGCCCACGTCCAGAATCAAGTCCGGCGCCTGCTTAACCAGCAACTTTCCTCGTAATCGACCTATCATAAGTGCCGAAACCGCCCCCGACTCATGCCTGCGATTCCTTCCATATGACTCAAGGTTTTGCGGGTGTTGGCATGGCACAAGGCTGCAGCCAAAGCATCCGCTGCATCGGCCTGGGGCTCGGCAGATAAATTGAGTAAAACCCGCACCATATGCTGTACTTGTTGCTTCGCGGCATTGCCTCGCCCCACCACAGATTGCTTGATCTGGGTTGCGGTGTATTCCAGAACCGGGATATCGCGACTGGCCGCAGCGCAAATAGCCGCCCCTCGGGCCTGCCCCAGTTTCAACGCACTGTCGGCGTTGCGGTGCATGAACACCCGCTCTACTGCCAATTCGTGCGGATGATAATCCACCACTAAATTTTGGACCTCATGGAAAATAGTGCATAAACGCTGGGCCAAATCATCCCCCTGAACCCGAATGCAGCCACTGGCCACATAACTCACACGATTGTTCTGACTATCCACAATGCCGTAGCCGGTGACCCGAGAGCCGGGATCGATACCCAAAATCCGAACCGGAGAGGACGTCACAATTGCGCCATGACTGCGTCTGAAACATCCGCATTTGTGTGCACTTTTTGTACATCATCCAGATCTTCCAATAAATCCACCATTTTGACGAATTTTTGAGCATCCTCCAAACCCAGATCCACTTGGATGGACGCCTGCATGATAATATCCGCCTGTTGTGGAGGCCAATTTGCCGCCACCATCGCGTCTTTCACAACCATAAAATCCTCGGCACTTGTCAGCACGTCAATAGAACCGTCATCATTGACCACCACATCTTCCGCCCCGACTTCCAATGCGGCCTCCATGATGGCATCTTCATCACCACAAGCATAACTTAACAAACCCACTTTGGAGAACAAATAAGCTACGGAACCGCTGGTTCCTAAATTACCGCCGTATTTATTGAATGCATGGCGCACTTCCGCCACCGTGCGGTTGCGATTATCCGTCAAACACTCCACCAACACAGCCACCCCATTGACCCCATAACCCTCATATAGGATTTCTTCATAACTATCCGCGTCCAATTGGCCCGAACCGCGTTTTATTGCCCGATCCACCGTATCACGGGTCATATTAGCGGACAAAGCTTTATCAATGGCCGCACGCAAGCGCGGATTGGAACTCGCATCGCCACCACCGGTACGTGCTGCAACGGTAATTTCCCGTATGAGTTTAGTAAATAATTTGCCGCGTTTGGCGTCCTGGGCGCCCTTGCGATGCTGAATATTGTGCCATTTACTGTGTCCGGCCATGCCTACCTCTTTGCAACTGGAACATGGAAACTGAATTATGGAAACTGGTTATGGAGCAAAGTTACGGAAACCAAGTTTAGCATTTTGCCTCCACGGTTTCATGTTGCGGCTAAATCGATGGTATCGATATTTTTTAGGCCGAATTTTACCGCAAAACCCCCTATTCTAAAGAGAAACGGTTGAAATCACTTGATAACATCGCTAGCATTAACAGGCAATGAGATCATCACTCGCACATTTGGCGATAGCGCTCGCTGCATTACTGCCCTTAAGCGCTTGCAAAACTCTATCAACGCAGTGGTCTGCTGAGACCGGCTCGGTCATCAACCAAAACCATTCCCCTATTCCAGGCGCATACGTTGTAGCCCTGTGGAAAGGCATCCAGAACAAGTCCCAAACCCCTGCCGTTAATAATGAGCAACACAGCTGTTACCACATTGAAACGGATCTCTCCAGCAAAACCGGTATGTATACTATAAAGGCCTGGAATAAACCGGAAACATTGAATCACATAGATCACCAATCCGTTGAGATACTGGCCTACAAACCCGGTTACGTTTTCGAACAACAAGTATTGACTGCCGGTAAATCCAACCAGACTTATCTCAGCATGAGAAAGATCGAAAAACCCACCCGCAGCCACAGCCGCAAAGAACGTTTGAAGTATTTGCAAAAACTGGTCGCTAATACCAGTTGCGACTTAAACACCAAAGGCCGCAAAAAACTCAAAGCGATGTACCAAGCCATTGTAGCCGAAGGCAAGCGCATCGCCAAAACTCACGCCGATAAGAAGCGTTTAAAAAGCCTGAAACGCTGGACCCGCTTTGTCGCCAAATAGCTCTATCCCGTCAGTCGACGCAACTCGGCACCCACTTCCGGAAGCCTTTGTAGCCCGGTTGCAGCATATTGTTCCCGAAAATCGTTTCGAACCCATACTGCAAAGTTTCTCCTACACTCGCCCGCTGCAACTGCGCATCAATACCCTGCGAGCCCAACGCGACACGGTTTTGGCGGCATTAAACGCCGCTAATGTTCCCTCACAAACCCTGGCCTGGCAAACAGACGCCCTGCTGGTAGCAACTGAATTCCGGGAAGCGGTATTACGCAGCGAGTTGTACCAAGAAGGCCTGATTTACAGCCAAAGCCTATCCAGCCAGCTGGCGCCGTTAATCTTAAACCCACAACCGGGAGAAGAAGTGCTGGACCTGTGCGCCGCACCTGGCGGTAAAACCCTGCATATGGCTTGTTTGATGAAAGACCAAGGTCGAATTGGTGCCGTAGAAAAAGTCAAAACCCGGTATTACAAACTCAAAACCAATATCCAACACCAGGGCGCACAGTGCATACAAACCTACCTGACAGACGGCACCCAAACCTGGCGCAAAACCCCGGAACGGTTCCATCGAGCATTGCTGGACGCCCCCTGCTCCTCAGAATCCCGTTTTAATGTCCATAACCCGGCTTCTTTTTCTCACTGGCATATTAAAAAAATCAAAGAAGCCACTCGCAAACAAAAAGCCCTGATCTACTCCGCCATCCAATGCCTCAAACCCGGCGGCACCCTGCTGTACTCCACCTGCTCCTTCGCCCCCGAAGAAAACGAAGCCATCGTGCATCACGCCTTGAAAAAGTTCGGCGACGCGGTCACCGTACAGCCCATAGAATTACCACAGGGGTTTCCCCTTGAAAATGTTCAAGCGGGTTTGCCTGCTTGGCAGGGCAAGTCGTTTAACCCACAGGTGCGAGAGTCGGTACGGGTTTTACCGGATGGGGTGATGCATGGGTTTTATTTGTGTTTGTTGAGGAAGCAGTGAAACATCGTGGGTCGTTCGAGCAAAGGGGGTATGGGTGTTTCCCATAAGCGGACGTTGGCCGCATGGATGCCGCCATCGAGCCTGCAGGGATGTATTCACAGCGTTCCGAGGTTGGGGAACACGACCCCCTTCTGGTTGAGTCACCCCCTCAAAATCCAACCCTCCGGTTATGGCGAATAATCCGTGAGGAGAAGGATGTTCGTTGATGATCATAAACCACTCCCAATGGATTTAGTGGATTCGAATTGTTACAGTGGCGTGTCGCAGAAGCGCACAATCCAGACCGGCGCTAGTGCTCGAAATGCCCCGTTTCCAGAAAACACATCACCTGCTTTGCCACTTCCTTGTTGAACGACATGCCCATGTGATTCACCGGCAAGACAATATGATCCTGCAAGCCTTCCATTTGGGTTTCTTCCACGGTGACTGTTCCGTCATTGGGTAAAGGCAATTTGGCGAACAAGCGCCCCAGCCCCACCGAACGGGTACCGGCTACGCTGCCCCATTCATGGCAAGGGCCCCAGGGAGTACCGTCCTTGGCAAACACGCCTTGATCAATGCTTTTACCCAGAAGTAATTTACCCAACCAGGGCACGCGACTGACCCCATAGGCGGAAAGACTGGTGCGATGCGGTGAGGCCAGGGTCACCACCCTACCGATGGGAAGCTGCGGATAATCGTGCAAAGTCTGACGTAAAACCAAACCACCCAGGCTGTGAGCCACCAAGTGGATGGGATCTGTATTGAGAGATTGGAGAAACTGATTCAGCGTGGCGGCGTTTTCACTGAGGTTTTTACGAACCGTGGGATAGGAAAATCGATGGGTAATATAACCGGCGCGATGTAAGCGCCATTGCAGCAGTAACATGTCCCAACCATTAACCCACAAGCCGTGCACCAGCACGACCGTGGATTTTGCGGTTCTACTTGTATCGCCGGGTTTTGAATCGCACATAGCCGCCACCCGGTAGGAAAAATTACTCTGTGGCCGGCTTGCGCAGACGAATGCTCAACTCACGCAATTGTTTTTCTGACACCGGTGCCGGTGCCGATGTGAGCAAGCAACTGGCGGTCTGAGTCTTGGGAAATGCCATCACTTCGCGTATAGATGAGGCACCCGTCATGAGCATGACCAAACGATCCATACCGAATGCAATACCGCCGTGGGGAGGACAACCGTATTTGAGGGCATCTAACAAAAAGCCGAATTTCTCCTGCGCTTCTTCATCACTGATTCCCAATAACTTAAATACTTTGGCTTGAACATCATGATTAAAAATACGTTGTGAGCCACCGCCGATTTCAGAACCGTTTAACACTAAATCATAGGCACGTGACAAACAAGCGCCGGGATCGGATTCCAACCGTTCCAGGTGTTCCGCTTTGGGTGCAGTAAAGGGGTGGTGTAAAGCTGTCCAACGTTGGTCTTTTTCGTCCCATTCGAACATGGGAAAATCCACTACCCACAGCGGTTTCCAACCTCGCTCCACCAGGCCCATGTCTTCCCCCAGTTTAACGCGCAGTGCGCCCAGGGATTCGTTCACCACTTTGGTCTTATCGGCTCCGAAAAATACCAAATCACCATCGGTTGCGCCCGTGCGCTGCATGATTTGCTCAATGGCCTCATCCGGAAGGAACTTAAGAATAGGCGATTGTAAACCGTCGCGCCCTTTGGCCAGTTCGTTAACTTTAATATAAGCCAAGCCTTTAGCACCGTAAATACCCACATACTTGGTGTAATCGTCGATTTCCTTGCGGGTCAGCTTGCCCCCGTCCGGTACGCGCAAGGCGGCCACACGGCCGTTGGGATCTTGTGCCGGTCCGGCGAACACTTTGAATTCCACACCCTGCATCAAATCCCCCACATCCACCAATTCCAGAGTAATGCGCAGATCCGGTTTATCGGAACCGAAACGACTTATGGCTTCGGCATAGCTCATACGGGGAAATGGGTTGTGCAGAGGTATTTCCAAGGCTTTGCAGAATACGTCCCTTACCATATCTTCCACCAAGCCCATGAGTTCCTCTTCATCCATAAAAGAGGTTTCCATATCCAACTGGGTGAATTCCGGTTGTCGATCGGCACGCAGGTCTTCGTCACGAAAGCAGCGTACGATTTGATAATACCGGTCCATACCGGACATCATGAGCAACTGTTTGAACAGCTGTGGTGACTGCGGCAGGGCAAAAAAATCACCTCGGTGGGTACGGCTGGGCACCAGATAGTCCCTTGCTCCTTCCGGAGTCGCTTTGGTCAGCATGGGTGTCTCGATATCCAAAAAACCTTCCTGATCGAGAAAATCGCGAATAATGCGGCTGATATGAGAGCGCATTTTGATGCGTTGATACATATGGGGACGACGCAGATCAATATAACGATAGCGCAGGCGTAATTCCTCAGACACCTCATCATCTTCGATATCCAGCATAAACGGAGGTGTTTCCGCCACACTGACAATGTCCAATTGCTTGCCCAAAATTTCGATTTTGCCCGTGGGCATATCCGGATTTTCCGTACCCTCAGGTCGAGCCCTTACCTTCCCCTGAACCCGCAAAACAAATTCGTTACGTACCCGCTCTGCGGTGGTGAAGGTTTCTTGGGTATCCGGGTCATAAACCACTTGGACGATGCCTTCACGGTCGCGTAAGTCGACAAATATCACCCCACCATGGTCCCGGCGTCGGTGTGCCCAACCGTATAAGGTGACTTCTTCATCGATGTGTGACTCATTAATATGACCACAGTAGTGGCTACGCATGGTTATGACCCTTTATATCTAAGTGAAAAGTAAAGGCGGAAATGGTACGGATTGCGGCCGGTGCTTGCAACTAGAACTTCCCAAAATCAATCTTTTCCATTCAAATGCAGGGTTGTGGAACCACAAACAAATTGTAAACTCCGCTTTTCGAAAGGCTCTAATGTAAAATTAATTTTGTGAAAGGTTCTAAAATCTGAGTGAACCACCAGCCCTGGCATATTACCATATAATAAATATGGTTAATTGTCGATACTATTGCCTAATTGCCGCTGCTCTTTTTTTCTGTGGCACCACCGGAACTGGACTTTTTATCACCTTGCACCAGATTTTTCTTCTGGCCGCTCTTAAAGTCTGTTTCGTACCAGCCACCACCTTTGAGACGAAACCCCGCCGCGGAGATGAGTTTTTTCAACTCTGGCTGTTTGCAATGGGGACAATCAGTCAAGGGATCGTCACTCATTTTCTGTATAGCCTCGTGGCGGGAACCACAGGCGCTACATTCGTATTCGTAAATCGGCATTACCTATTCCTCTAAAACCTATAATTCCTAAAATCTCAAAACAGCGAGTCGTTTTCCGCAATATGGGGACATACCGTCCAGATTCAATGTTACCGGAATTATACGCCAATCGGGTAAAAATAACTGCGTCTCAACCCAAAGTTCGGTAAAATGCCACCGTCCCCAACAATCATGGTCTCAGCATGCCTAAAAACAAAAACATACCGGTGAAAATTGCAATAACACCGGAAAAAATTACCCCGGAAAATAAATGTAGCTTTTGCAGCGAGTCCAAGTGCTGTAACTACATCACCCAGCAAATCGATACCCCCCGCTCCATGCGCGACTTTGATCATTTATTGTGGCAAACGGCCCATCTCAATGTGCAGATCTATAAAGATGATGATGGCTGGTTTTTATTGGTGAATACCCCCTGTCGCCACTTACAGTCTGACGGTGGATGTGGCGTATACCTGACTCGCCCAATTGTTTGCCGTGAACATGACAATGACTACTGTGAGTATGATGCCCCGGCCGAGGATGGCTTTGAACTGTTTTTCGATGGATACGATGCACTGGAAACTTACTGCCGTAAGCGCTTTAAGTCCTGGGATAAACGTTACGACAAAGAACCTGAACCTGCCTGAATCCAACAGGCATTATTCAAGCAGGCATGATGTCGGCAAAACTGCGAATCGCAGTAAAATCTTCCACATCTTTCTCAGGACTTTTGGAGTCCGGCTGCAGTACGGCCAGTAGATACTGAATGCCGTAGCGACGAGCCGACTTCAACACCGGCAAACTATCGTCCACCAATAGAGTGGTTTTCGGATCGTAATTCACCTGCTGTTTCAAGGCATTCCAGAATTGCGGGTCTTCTTTCGGCATACCGTAATCATGAGCGCAAATCAGCTGATCGAAATGTCCCTGTAGACTCGTCTTTTCCATTTTTAAAGACAAACTGTCAATATGGGCATTGGTTACCAGGATCAAACTGCGACCGCTGTTTCTCACTGCATCCAGAAATTCCACCACATGGGGGTGAATGGCAATCAAATGATCCACTTCCAACTTGAGTTGCGCCACATTCAAATCCAACTGTTTAGACCAGTAGTCCAGGCAATACCAGTCCATGGTACCTTCAGCCGCTTTAAAACGAGGGTAGATCTCCTCTTTGGCACTGTCCACATCCATGCTGTGTTTCTCGCTGTAACGTAAGGGAACATGTTCCTGCCAGAAATGATTGTCAAAATGCAAATCCAGCAAAGTACCGTCCATGTCCAGCAGTACCGTGTTAATGTTATCCCACTGAATCATTTGCTTGCCGACACCACAACAGTGTGCCGCTCCATACGACCTTGACCGACATACGCTTCGGTGGGCAAGGGGTTTTTATGTGCCAGTTTAAAATCCTCACTTTCCACCCAATTCAAAAAAGCCTGTTCGCTCTCCCAAAGGGTCATGACCATAAAGGGACTGTCTTCATCGGCGGGTTTCAGTACTTCCATGCGGACAAAGCCAGGCTGCTTGTCCACTTGTCCGGCTCGTTGAAGAAAACGTTGTTCAAATTGATCCTGCCAGTCTTTGGCAACCGGCACACGATTGGTCACGACGTACATGGTTTCCCTTTTTGGTTGGTTATGGCGTCAGGCCATTATAATGGAAGTGGTGGCGAGTATAAGCAAAAACTTGAACGGCGAGGAGCATTTACTGCGAAAGGCTGGTCCAATAGGGTTTTGCTTAGAATCCGCTTAAGTTCTCTCTGGCGTATTGCGCCGTCAGCTGATAGTTGCGGTCATTGCCCAGAATTTTACCTTGTATGTTTTGCACCAAGGAATCACCCTCATTACCGGTAAATATTTCCTTAATGCATTTTTCTTTCTTAACCCAGTTTTCCGGTGGCCTGCCTTCGGGAAACAATTCCAAAGCCTGCTCAATAGCTCGTGCCGACTCGGCTGCACCGATGGCCTCATAGGCCTCAACAAACAGATGGTAGTCCGGTGTACCGTCAAATTCGCTTTCGAAAAATTGTCGAAATCCACCGTTGTCAATAATGGCTTGGGCTGTCACCACCGCCACCACGTTTCGCGGCACTTCAGGCAATTTGCGAATATCAAAATTCGATTGTGTAGTGAGATATTCCACCAGATTCATCAACAGTAATTCATCGTCGGGTTCTGATAAAATTTCATTTAAAATCATTAGGTAATCTCAATTGTGGTTCAACTTCTCGGCAAATATCGGATAACTCCCCGGATTACACAAAGGCTTCCGAAACAAAACATTGCCAATATTAACGGTACAAAAAGGCTAAAATTGAGTGAAATTTACGGGGGAGCTGTGACGACGATAAGCGCTGAAAATTAATCCATTACCCTTGCTTACGCACTTGTAACAATACCTCGCGTACGGCGCGCACCACCAACTGTGGTTCGCTCAGGTGGATGTAGTGACCGCTGCGTAACGCTCTAATTTGGCGCGAATTGGTCGACAACTGCGCCAACTCCTGCTGCAATTGATTCCAGCGAGACTCAAACTCACCGGACTGAGAAGTAGACAAACCGGGCATTTCGGCTTTCATTCCTCGGCTCACGACAATCAAGGGCATACGCCCCAGATCGCTCATTTGGGCCTGTTGCAGTTCCTTCAAACTATCCGGCAAGGCATCTGCCTCGTCTTTGGCAGTCTCAAAATAGTGCTTGGTGGCCAAAATCGCTCGATAACGTTGCAAAGCTTCGCCGTTCAACCCCTTGTCCGGAATGGCTTCCGGCGTTACCGCCAAGGCACCCAATTTTTGCGCCCATTGCATGACATTAAACAACAACGCAGATTTACGACTGGCATCCTCCAATTCAGGAATATTATTATGTTGGTCCTCATGCGCGGCATCCAGCAATACCATGCCTTTGACTTCCTGGGGAAAACGGTGTGCGTACAGGCGCGCATTCAAACCACCTAAGAAGTGCCCCACCATAACATACGGCGCCGTCTCTCCGGCGTTTTGCAGTAACGCATGCAACTCATCCACCATATGGGAACTGGTTCTGGGTTTAGGGCTTGGGGAACTCCAGCCCATTCCGGCACGGTCGTAAACACATACCCGTGAATATCTGGCCACCTCTGGCTGAACCATTGCCCACTGAACTGAAAAGTCGTGATGATCCGCCTCCAGCACCACCGTGGGCTCCCCCTGCCCCATACATTGGATATGCATTTCATAGCCACCTACATCCACCATGCGACCGGGAGCTGGAAAAGCTTGTGTCAATTTGGGTTTGTAGTAATAAGAAGCGCCCCAAATGCCCATGCTCACCGCACTGGTCATCACAAACGCTCCCATCGCCACCTTGGCAAACCACTTTAGCAGCGTGATAGAGCGTTCGGATTCATCTTCGGCTTTTGGTTCAAACTCAGGTATTTCCATCGTGGGTCTTACTCTTATTGTCCCGCCGACCGGCGGCAGACTTTGCGCCGGTGACTGGGTAACGAGCCTACTTGTTTCAAGGGCCAGGCGTTTCGTTGGTTATTTCGCCGGATTGTTTTGCCAGTAGATTTTCCACTTCCGGTCTTTGTTACGACTTAACTGCACATCAAATTTAACCTGCTTAGACCCCAGACGATCGCCCCAGATATCCACGATATCGGCAAGCTGGATGGTCGCACTGGCTTTGTGTTGCTGGGTGTTATGCTTGGATTCCTTAATCTTGACGGAATACTCGGAGTAATTTTCGAATACTTTTTTCAGATAATTTTTTTTCTTTTCCGACAACACACTAATCTGATAAATACCTTTCAAGTTTTTGTTTTTTAGATCCAGAACCAAATCCGTCAACAGTTGATTCACGGTTTCCGGTTCTTTGGACGTAGCAAGGCGTTCGGCATTGAGCCGTTGGTTCAAGGCAGCAATTTTTTTCTTATCATAACCGCTGCCGGCCAATGTCTTAATCAATTTTTCTGCTTTGTCGAAACGACCGGTATCAATACCATTGTTAATATCCACCAGATAGTATTGATAGATCGTATTAACTCCGGTTAATGCCCGCTTGTTTTTCTTATCCAAACTCAAAACAGCGCGGTACTTCGCCAGGGCATTGTTTCCCTTAGGTGCAATCACTCGCCCTTGGATAAAATCCTTTTTAGCCCGCGTCAATAAATTGCGGATTTTTTTGTTTTTCTCTACCAGCTTGGAAAGGCTGCTGCCGGCTTGATTCAATACCGGTGCATCCGGATCAATTTCCGCAATACTATTATAAGTACGACTGGCCGCATCGATTCTCCTCTCTTTCAGCTGCCTTTGCAGCACGCCGGCCAGATAATCAATAATATTTTGTATGCCTTGTTTTGCCTCGGCATTTTCAGAATCAAGAATTAAAACTTTCTCATAATATGCCAATGCACTGTAATCGGCGGGACGAGTCAGTTTCTTCTGTTTAAACATTTTGTCCGCGGTTGCGAGAAACTCCGCTATTCGATCAACCTTCTCCTTATGGTCCTGCAACTTGGTCTCGATTATCCCTATGGTCTGCAAGTCCACCGACAGACGCTTCAAAATAGGAAATTCTTTTTGCGCCACGTCCCACTGTTCTTGCTCTACGGCGGTACCCACCCGGTCAATGTATATATCGCGAATATTGGCAATTTCCTGTAATGCGGTGGGATGGCCGGGATCCAGCTCCAGTATTTGTTCGTAACGTTCGAACGCATTATTGCTTTCCGGAGAAATTATGCGGTTTTGGCGCTTGTCGCTGGCAGCCAGTTTCAATAAATTAATCACCATCAAATCCCGGTCAGCTTTACTCAAAATGTGGCCGTTACTGGTGACCAGAGTCTGCTCTGCCGTTTTGGGCATACGCTGCGCCGAGTCAGGTTCTGCCGTGGAATCGATTACAGCTTCCGGGTTTTCTACCGACCCTTCTGCTGATATCGGATTTTGGGTCAGATCTTCTTCTTGTTTTGGTGGCTCCGACGCTAATTGCGCTGTCTGGACTTTAGTTTCGCTATTTTCAACAACGGGACTTACCGTGCTGTCATCAACGGATGTGACCAGCACAATAATCAAACTGACTAAGGCAAAAGAGCCCACAGCGGCCGCTGCAATCAACGCAACCCGGTTATCGACGCGTCCGGCCAGACCCTTGATGCTTACGAGCAAACCTTCCAAAAACTCCGACACCCCGGATGCCTTTGGCGGGGTACTGCGCACGCCTTGTAGCGGCGCTTGAACAGCCGCAACAGGTTCCGGCGGACGTGACAAAGCCTCGGTCATCTTATCCAACTGATCCATGGATACGGGTTGCACATGAATCCGGGTATGTTCATCCTCATCTTCGGGGATCAAGGGTGTGGTCACTACCTGTGGCGTTGGTGCATTCGGGTTCGCGGCTGACATTTCCGCCGCCGTTACCGGTTTCATCACTGCAGTGGACTCCAAATCCGGATCCGGCTGGTAATTAAGGTTGTAAAGATCGTCGGTAATGTCAGGAACATCCACTTTCTCCTGTAACATATCCGCCCAATATTTCACTGTGTGGGGTCGTTTTTCTGCATGGAACATCAAGGCATGGTCCACGGCGCGCAAAAACGCCGGACTGTAACCTTCCAGGTTCATTCTGCTTACGGGTTCATATATGTCTTTTCCCTGCCGCAACAAACTGGAGCCGCGCAACAAAGCATCTGCCGGTTTATTGTTGGTGAGAAAATAATACAACGTGGAGCCCAGAGCGTAGATGTCGGTCCATGCACCTTGTTCATCTTCGGATTGGTTATACTGCTCATAAGGCGCATAACCCGCCGTAACCAGGGTGGTTAAGGCTCGAGTGTGACTTTCCAGGGTTTGTCGCGCCGAACCAAAATCCAGCAATACGGTGCTACCGTCATTACGAATGTAAATGTTTGAGGGTTTAATGTCGCGGTGAATAAAACCGGACTCATGTACAAACGATAACCCCTCCAATATAGGCAGAAACATGTTCAGGATCTGAGCCTGAGTAAACTTTGCGTCACGGTCGAAAACGACGGAAAGATCGTCCCCTTCTTCGTATTCCATCACCATGTAAGCGGTATTGTTTTGCTCAAATACACTCAATACTTTAATGATGGCACGATGGTTAAACCTGGCCAGTGTTCGTGCCTCACTGAGAAAGCGCTCCAAACCCCAGGTATACAGTTCGCGATGCCCATCCGTCATGGGGTGAACCGTATGATTGTTTTCCCGGCAAGCAAAATCGGTCGGCAAATATTCTTTAATCGCTACCTGACGATGTAGATTTTTGTCCGTGGCTAGATAGGTGACGCCGTAACCACCACGACCCAAAATACTGTCAATTTCGTACCAATGCAACACATGCCCCTGTGGCAGTGTGTCACGAGCCCCATTTTCACTCACCGTCATAACTCCGTCAAAAGGATATAATGACCCCTTAGCCTAGAAAGGCCAAAGCGCAATCTCATAACTAGAACCTGCCGGTTTAGAGCGATGTACGAACGGGCCTTGCTCTCTGGCAATTGGAGCACCATCCACGACACTAAATCCGAGCATTTTTTTGATCTTGGCTGCTAAAGCGAGTCCACCAGTGCTTATCTGAATCGATGAAGCTCTAATAGAATTCCAATATAGTGTATCAACTTTTAATCATGAATTGACAGTGTATCATTCACCTTTATACTTGTAATTTTCACATTATCTACTTTAAGCGCAAATCTTTATCATTTTTTTATATACCCCACTAAGAAATCAACCGAATTGCCGTTAATTCCAAGTCGCTGAACTTGTCACTTAACCAACGCCGGGCAATACGGGCGACGCCTTGTTCCACTCCGTCATCACCAGCCTGTTTTTGGATTACCGTAAGCTGCAACTCAAATTTAGCCGTATCCGGAGTAAGGTGTTTAGCCAAATCGGTCAACGCGGCTGGACTACCCGGTCTCACCGGGGGCAAGGTAAAGGCCGTCACTTGAATGGTTTCGATGTGTACACTGCTAAATACCGGTGCCAAGACATTGAGCACTTCGCGTTTGGTATAGGCTATAGTTATCTCAGCTATCTGGGCTGCCGCCGCCAACATAAACGGCTCAATCGTAGTCTGTTGTTGCGAATGTTGCGGTTGTTGTATAAGTTGTTGAAAGTAATCCAGAGCCGGAACATAACCCAATTGCCGGGCGTTAACTTCCGCCAGGATCTTTTGCGCCAGCTGCTCCCCGAACCGCTCCACCGGAGCCGGAAGACTTTTTTGTAATTGCGGCAAGGGTACTTGCGCTTTAACCAGCATGGACACTCTGGCGAAATGCAACCCCATTTAAGCTACCGTGTGGTTGAATTCGGCTTGACTCAACACACCGATCTGCACACTGAGCCAATCAAATACCGGTTTGAGTTTCTTACGCATAACCGATCCCACTGCATCCGTTTGTGCGAACACCGGATCCGCCAAATTCTCGCTCACCATGGCCAAACGCAATATCGCTTCTACCTGCTGCCCCCACGGAGCCAGATCCTGGGGCACTGACGACGGTTGGGTGACGAAAACGTCAATCTGCTCACTGCAATTAAATACCACAGCCTCGGTAGCAGGGCGAACAGGAAGAAAATAACGTTCTATGGATTTCAACAACTCCACCACCATATCCTGATCAGAGGCCTTGTGCATTGCCTGGTTTATGGTCAACAGCAACTGTTGCCCTGCCGCAGAACTTAGATGCCGCAACATCTGAGCCATAGGCCCGGACTCCGGCACAGCCGAGCACAGTTGTCCGTGGTCAGCACGTTCAACCCCAGGCTCCGGTAAATCATCCGGTATGGCATTTATGAAACCCACATAATAGGCGCTCTTGCGCCCGGCCCGTTTCCATAAAGCCAAGATCGTTTCCCGCTCCAGCAGGCCGGGGGTTAAAATACGGGTAATGGACTCGATTATGTGTGCCGCTTCCGTCTCAAAGGGCAGGTATTCCAACAAAAAACCGGCCAGTTCGCCGCCAATGGCGCTGCGAGCCACTTGCGCATTGGCAAGAAGCTTTCGCGCCACCTCTGCGGTGGGCATTGCCCACCAGGTTCTGCGCGCCAGTTCTTCGGTTAAACCCGGCGCATGAGCCACGGCAACTACCGCTTCCGGCTCACCCAGGATGAGCAAACTGTCCAGCTTATCTTCCCGCGCCTGTCCCATACGGGTCCAGCGTTTCAGATAGACCGGATAACCGCCAGGTGAACCCAAGGCGTGAGTGGAAAAAAACTCCCGCACCTGACGCACATACTGATCGTCACGCAAGGTAGGGTTTAGCTCGATACGAGCTTCACCTTTACTGGTTAAAGCGTGCACCACCATTTTGGAATCATCAATGCGCACGGCCTGCAAATTCTGACTCAACAGAACGTTCAGTTTTAAATTGTCTTCCGGTGATAAATCCACTTAAAAGCTATCCTTAAACAGTTTTATACAGTTAGTTAAGTTGAATCCGTCGGCCCCAGGGTACTTTGCCCCGGCCTTTCACCAACCACAACACCGGTATGCGGGGTTCTTGTTGCGGAAACTCCGCGTTGGCATCGGTGAAGTACAAAACCAGGTCCGGGTCTTGCTCCTGCTGCTGTAGCCATTGAAACAAAGGTTTGAATGCTGTGCCACCACCGCCTTCGAAGCGCCGGGGCAATTGAAACGGTTCCCAGGGTTCGTACACCCAGGGGCCATCCGGCGCCAGCTGAGCATCGCAGGCATGCAGGGTAATTCTGGCTCGAATTTGGCTTTTGATAGCATCCACTTCGGTTAAAAATTCCTGCATCTCCACATCACCGATAGAACCGCTGGTATCCAAAACCACCAACACATTGATTTGGGAACTGCGCAAACTGGGGTACAAAGCCGGATCACCGCGCCGGGTACTGGGACGGGAATAGCTGTAATCGTCCCTGGCGACGGAGGTGACGTAGTGCGCCAGCAAATTACGCCAGGGTAATTGGGGCTCCAACAGGTGATCCACCAGACGCGCCATGGCCCCGCCCAGTTTTCCCGCTTGCATGGCTTGCTGCGCTGCACCGGCAAGGCGTTGTTGCCATTGCACTTTGAGATTTTCCCGCTCGGTGTGATTTAAAGGTCGCGGTTTAGCAGCACCAGCGGCTTTCGCGTTGGTCTCACCGGAGCCCGGGTTTTGTTGCTTTGAATTCCCTTTGAGGCCTTGCTCTTTGGCTTGCGTTTCTTTGGCGTTGACGTCATTACCTCGGTCCTTGCCTTGCGATCCTGGCGTCTCCTTGCCCTGCGTTTTGCCTTGAGCCATGTGCCCACTGTTTTGCTGCGAACCCTGCCCGGATTCGTCGTACACATGTTGATCCAGCGGTTGTTCGTGGCAGTTATCTTCAATGGAAGGGTAGATTTCCTCGGCAGTCATATTGGCAAAACCGTCATCCGCCAAAATACCGGGAGGAGGTGTCAAACCGTCCGCCAGCAACAAGGGGTTAACCGCATAGTCACAAGCCACATCCCAGCGGTGCTTTTCCCGATGTTGGCGCCGGGCAAAGTGACTCAACGCGCAATGTAAAGCCTCGTGGGCCAATACAAATTGAGTTTGTTCCAGGCTCAGTTGTTCGATGTAGTGAGCATTAAAATAAATTTTGCGGGCATCCGTGGCGGTGGTGTTACACCAGGAAGGGTCAGCCTGCTCCAACGGCAACCGCAACACCAAAGCGCCCAAAAAAGGTTTATCAATGATTAAACGGGTTCGGGCGGCACTGAGTTTGGTGTGAATGGCATCGCTCATGGGCTTCTCGTTTGGGCTTTTTGTATGGCTTAGTACACCATTAACTCCGCCACCGAATCCGCCCACTGGGAAAATTGCGGCAAGCTGAAAATTTCCTGCCCCACCGCCCGATGCATATCCGACACCAGCATCACTCCCATTTCCCGTTGGGGAAACTTCCGGGCATAATCCAGAATATGACCCCACACCACTTGCTTGTTGTCTTGTTTGCGGGATCGAATCGCCAACCCAACCAGAGCCGTGGCCACAGCGTATTGCAAATCGATTTCGACGGGAACCGCAATATTTTCGCCGCGAATGACCGCTTCCAAATCAGGCAGTTGATCCAGATTTTTTACAAAAGCGTGTAATTCAATGCCTGCAGCCTGGCCGACACAGGCCTGTAAAGCGCCCAGCAACAAATTAGGGATGCGGGAGAATTTCTGCAAAGCCCGGTGCGCAAACTCCCAGGACCGGGGCGAAGGAAACGCCACGGGATTATGCGCAGGATCAAAATCAAACAATAGCTCGGGACGAAAACGCAAAAAGGCAATAATGCGCTCATCAATGTGATGTTCAAACGCCCAGGCCACCCAATCATCCAAATGGGTTTCCACTTCAAAATGTGAAAACCGATTGGCCAGCGGTGCCGGCATGCTATACGTCACGCCCCGGTCGCCCTGGCGATTTCCTGCGGCAATGATAACCCAGCCTTGCGGTACTTCGTAGTTCCCCAGGCACCGATCCAGGATCAGCTGATAAGCTGCTGCAGAAACACTGGGAGGAGCCGAGGTAATTTCATCCAAAAACAAAAATCCGGATTCGCCGTGACGGCTCACCTCCGGTAGCATGGCCGGCACCGCCCACTCCACCCGGTCCTCCACTTTGAACGGAATGCCACGCAAATCACTGGGTTCCATTTGTGACAGACGGATATCTATGACCGGTACGTCAAACCTTTGAGCCACCTGCATCACCATTTGTGACTTGCCGACACCAGGAGGCCCCCACAACATCACCGGGGTATGGTGTCCGGCATCGGTGGCATTAAACTCCTGTTCCAAAACTGACTGTAAGTATGCAGGACGCATAGACTTTCCCGATGTTTTCGTTAAACCTTCAGTGTAAAGCTTCCAAAGACCAACGCGTATATCTCATTAGAGCTAAACCCTTACGGCCATTTGGCGACCGTTGGCGCTAAATAATCGATCTGCCATGCCGATGATGTATCTGATAACGGACTCGAGTGAATGGACTCTGTAATGAATAAATTATCGGCAATTTTCCAACAATGCTTTGGGGTTAATCGCACCACTCCATTGGGTTTGTCATTGCTATTGCTGGCGTTGATCTGTATGCCGGTTCACGCGGAGAAAAACCCGATTCTAGATGTGGTTTTGGTAATGGACAGTTCTGGCAGCATGAAAAAAACCGATCCGCGAGAGTTACGCAAATCCGCCGCCAAATTATTCATTTCTTTGCTGAGCGAAGATGATCGTGTCAGTGTGGTCAGTTTTTCCGACCAAGGATATCCAGTGGCCTATTTGACGCCCCCAAAAGCGGACAGGAAACGCCAATCCCTGTTTGCCGCTGTGGACAAAATCTCCAATCGAGGCGTATATACCAATTTATCCGGAGCCATAGACGGCGCCCTGCGAGTGCTAAATCGAAATCCCATGCCCAATCGAAAAAAAATTATTGTACTCATGTCAGACGGAAAAATGGACCTCGGATCCGCACAAGCATCCGCAAAGCAAACTCAACGATTGCAACAAGAAATCATACCCATGCTGAAACAGCAAGGCGTGGAATTGCACACCATTGCTTTTACACCCGAATCGGACCAAGCCACCTTGGAACAAATAGCTCTAAGTACCGGCGGAAAATTTAATATTGCAGCCAATGATAAGCAACTGCACGATGTCTATGCCGTGATTTTTGAACAAAACAAACAACCCAATATGCTGCCATTCAGCGGTGAAAACTTTACGATCGACAAAGCCATAACGGAAGTGACTGTCGTGGGATCCAAAGACTCAGAGAAAACCGTACTGTCTTTGGCGTCACCGGACGGTAAGCGATTCAACGCGAAGAACCCTCCAAAAAATGTTAAGTGGTTCGTTGCAGAAACTTTCGATTTAATTACCATCCGAAAACCTCAAGCCGGTACCTGGAAACTGGGCTCCAGCACCGGTAAAAATAAGGCTTACGTGATCACCGATCTAAAAATGCAATTAAACGCCGAACCATCCGCAGTCGCGATTGGTGAGGGACTGTTAATAAAGGCTTGGTTAGAAGACAACGACAAAATTATTACTAAGAAAAACATTTTGGATAATGTATCCATACAACTGAAAGTACTGACCCCCGAAGGTCGCACCCATGAGTTAGAGATGGAACCCAACCCGGCTGTAACGCAAACCGACGGAGTATATATCAATCATATTGCCTTGCCCTCAGCCGGAATTTACAAGTTGGACGCAGTGGCAAATGCCAAAACCTTTTCGCGAGAACGAACCTCGCAGGTTAGCGTCTACGACCCCAGCCTTAAGAATGAAAAACCCATACAAACGACAGAACAAACAACCGACTCTGCATCGCAAAGCCCTGCACAGCCGGCAAGTCCGTCCAGTGGCGATAGCCAAAAGACACTGAACCACTCGACGAATGCACCCCAGTCAAGCCAAAGCTCCATAGAACCTGTTGCTCCGCCGCAACCACAACAACCTGTGGAATCTATACAATCAGGACCGGTTCCTACCCCTGCCCCGGCCACTCCGCAAAACCAAGACACCGGCGTGCAATTACCGGCTATTCCAGCCACCGGTGCCGCATCTGCGTCAAGCGCACCGCCACCGGTAGATTCTCAGGACATAACGAAAAAACCGGAAAACCAAGTAACACAAGATGACAGCCATACGACCATGCAAAACCATCAACGCAACGGCGATAGCGCCAAAGACACTCCAGCAAAGAACAAAACCAATGAGCAGGGTCAAAAGGACACAAAGCCTGGTAAGAAACCGGAAAAAGACAATCGTCAAACGGAGAAAAACAAACCCAACAAAGACATAGCAGAATCTGATGAACACGATGCCGGTGAAGGAGAACACGGCCCCAGCATATTGACTGCAATCCTGATTTTCCTTGGCATCAATATTACATTGCTATCCATTGGCGGCGGTGTTTTTTATATGATGCGTAAAAAGAAGATGAAAGCCGCGCATGGTAAAGGTGAAACGGATGCACCTGCAGAGGCCCGGAAAAAAGCCGCCTAGAGAAATCCGATGACACAATCTGCGATACTGAGCGTATTGACCTTTGCCGAAATAGCATTGATTGCGATCGCGTTCGCCGTGGTGGTGGTACGTAGAAATAGAAACCTTTTGTTGCAATTGGAAAAACTGAAAATCAAAATTAAGTCAATCACGGAAGACAAAAATCAGTTTAAGCAATACCTCGAACAAGTCATATCGGAAACTCAGGACAAAATGCAACAATGTCCCCAACAACAATCCGATCTGCTGGAAAAACGTATGATGTTTCTCAAGTCGGAAATCAGTGCGTTGGAAGAACCTCAAACAAACGACAGCTATTGGCAACACATCTGCGACCGAATTTCCACATTCATAAGCCACCATCCGGTGACAGAACCCACACCAACTGAGCAATCAACACCGCCTCGGGAGGAAGAATCCAGTGGATATATACCCACATTAGACCGCGTTCGTACAGTGCCTGAAGTCAGCATAGACACAACGAATGACGATATTCAGCGACTGCGCACCATTATCAGCCGGCAGTTTGAATCCATTGATTCCTTAAAAGAGTCTTTATCCCAATCGGAAAACTCCGATGCCGTGGCGGAACTGAATCGCAAGCTCCAAGAAATGCAGGGATCGCAAAACCAATTGCTGTTGTGTATACAGACGCTGGAACAGGATAACGATCGCTTGCACGCCATGCTGCACAATCGCGATGACCTGCCCGCAGACTCCGATGTAGACTTATTAACCATTGCCAAAACCAAAGAGAAACTGGTCGAAGCGAACCGCAAATTAACCAACATGGAACACGAAAACAAGCGACACATGCAAACCATTCGTGAGCTGCAACGGGAACTCAACCAATTTCGTCCTACCAAGACGGCCAAGCAACCACCCAGCCTGGATGAATTATTGAGTGACGATTTAAATCTTGCCGATAAATCCAAGAAATAAACCGTAACAACAACCCCACCTTTCGCACATTGTAATACGCTACGCCATTCGTCTACACAACGAATTGCCCTGCAAAGAGTTACGATGGAGAAACGTAGCAGCCTGCGAAATCCGGGAATCACTCACCAAATTCCCCGGACTCACAATAAACCCCTGCCCCCATCCCCGGTCCAACCAACCCT
Source organism: Gammaproteobacteria bacterium (assembly GCA_029882975.1). NCBI lineage: Bacteria > Pseudomonadati > Pseudomonadota > Gammaproteobacteria > Gammaproteobacteria bacterium. The sequence continues at coordinate 7,790 of JAOUJW010000016.1, read as the reverse complement.
TCTTAACAAATTTATGAAACGAAGAATACGGCCAGTCTTCGACGCGATTTACCCATCGACGATTGACGGTTTCGCAGATTCACCGTGAAAAAATATGTTCCACCGGCTACTCGGTTTCGACGGTACCCCGGAGTCCGCAAGCTGTATCCGGGCTACCTTGCTTACGGAACCAATTGCCCCGTAACCACAGGGAATTGCGTTTTTTGCGTATTCCACCGAGCCGACGTAAAGCATCAAGCACCCAGCATCGACCACAACCCCCGCCTTTCCGAAAGTCATAATACGCCACCATCCTAAGATAACATACTAATTTTTCAATAAGTTAGACTGGTTCGACCTGGTAGTCGTTTTCAATTATAGTGACGGTATTTAGACCTATAGATAAGCAAACCATGAGTGTTCTTGAACGATACGCCCGTTACCGCCGCCGCTTACAGGATAACGCGGCCTGGCGACTACTGCGGGCCAATAACGCGCCGTTGATCCTGGCGTTCATTTCCCAACTATTTGAAGAAAACAACGATGTGGTTTTCAGCCGTGCCAAAGCGGCGCTGGAATTGGATTTAAGCCAATGGCGGGAAGAAGACTGGTTTGAAAGCGAAAAATCCGCAGCTGCCTATCTGCGTGAATGGATACAGTCAGGCTGGTTGAGAGAATCGGATGACCACCTCAGCAAAACCGATGCCTGCGAAACGGCATTGCGCTTCTGCGAGTCTCTGGACAAAAGAGACAACAAAGCCACCGCATCCCATTTGCGCATTGTTCAGAATGCGGTACGAGATTTGGCTGCCGCACTAAGCCCCAATTCCGCTGAACGTATAACCCTGTTGGAGTCGCGCAAAGCCGAACTACAACGTGAAATAGACGACCTCAATGCGGGTATTATCAAAAAACTGAGCGATGCGGAACAGCGGGAACGTATACGTGAAGTCTACCAATTGGCTTCCGTTTTAACCGGTGATTTCCGCCGCGTGGAGGACGAAATCCGACAACTGGACCAGGATTTACGCGTTTCCATGATTGAGAGTGACAGCAACCGCGGTGAAGTGCTGCAAAATCTATTGGAAAAGGAAGAACTGCTCTCCAACTCGGATGCCGGTCGTGCTTTTGAAGGCTTCTTCCAACTGTTATGCGATCAGAACCGCAATATGGAGTTTAGAGAACAACTACGTTCCTTACTCAGCCGTGCCGCGGCTCAATATCTGCGGCCTGATGAAAACCGTTTTCTGGGTCAACTGGTACGCGAGTTGACTCGGGAAAGCGAACGGGTTTTTAAAGTACGCCGAAGAACCGAGGAAAGTCTGCGAGCCTACGTGGAGAGCGGCGCCCATTTGGAAAACCGCAAAGTGGAACAGTTACTGGGGAAACTGGAACGCATTGCCGTGCGTTTTAAAGACCAGGAGTTTAGTTTGAATCAATGTCTTCCCCTGGAATTACTCAGTGGTAAAACCAGCGTCCGCTCGCCCCAAAGCATGCGCCTCTGCAGTCCCGATGAACAATTGGATACCAGCGAAGTACAAGCAAAAGAAAACAGTGGCACTCCCAGCCAAGCCATGCTGGAACAACTGCATGCCGTTAAAATCGTTGAAGTAGCAACACGTATGCGCAGTTTGTTGCAACAACAGGGCCCCCTCAGCATAGGTGGGCTTATCAAACTACAACCCGTCACCTCGGGCCTGGAAGAACTGGTGGCATTCCTGCGTGTAGCCAAAGCGGTAGGGGCCGCGGAGATGGACAATAGAGAAACGGTGGAAATTGAAGATCGTAAGGGTGAAAAGATCCTTGCCAAAATTCCCGGATACCTGATGAGCGCCCAGCAATTTCCACAGAAGTTGGAGGAATTGGTATTATGATTCACAGCGATTCAACCATTGCAGATTCAGAAATGGCAGACTCAGCAGTGGCGCATGATGTTGAGACTTTGCCCGAAAATAGCAGCGACGACACCTACTCAGGTGATACAACGGTTTTCAAACCCTTATCCGTGGAAGCCCGCCGAGCCTTGGTGGGGCTGCTGCGTCACGGCGTTATTCTCGCAAGCAGTAAGCAACAACTATTTAAAGCCTTGCAAAAGGAACTGCCTGCCATTCAAGCCCACTTGGATAATATGTTTCTAACGGTACTGGTAGATGAGCGTGCAGAAGTGGCGGTACTGTTACAACAGGAAACCGAAGACAATGAAGAGGAAAGCGTTTCGCTCATTTCCCGCCGCACCCTGACACTATACGACACTTTGCTGTTACTGGTGCTACGTAAGCATTTTCAGGAACGCGAAACGGCGGGCGAGCAACGAATCTTTATTGACATCGACCGAATCGAAGCCCGACTGACGCCGTTTCTGCCCTTAACCAACAGCAGCAAGAGCGACCGACGTAAACTAAACAGCTCTTTAAAAAACATGAAGGAAAAACGCTTGATTCAATACGTCTCCGGCGATAACGAACGCTTTGAGATCACTCCGGTAATCCGCTATGTAGTCAATGCCGAATTCCTGGAACAACTGTTTAATGAATACACTCAATTAGCTGACAATACCGCAGGAGTAAGTGAGGCTAATGATGTTTGATCAAGAGCAAACCGACTTCCCCGGTCTTTTTGCGGCTGGCCAAATCCGCCTGGAGGAATTGTCCGTTTATAACTGGGGTTCTTTCCACGGCTTACATACGGCACACATTGATCCCCACGGCACTCTGGTGACGGGCGATAACGGCGCAGGTAAATCCACTTTAATTGATGGACTGATGGCATTGCTCTTACCTGCAGGCGGTGCGAATTTTAATATTGCCGCCGCTCAAGGTGACCGTACGGACCGCAGCCTGATCTCATATATTCGCGGCAGCTTTGGCAGTACCCACGATGGCAGTCAAACCCAAACTCAAAACAAACGCGCCGGAGCCACGGTCAGCGGACTCAGGGCATTTTATCGCAGCGAAGACGGTTCGCAGATCAGTATCGCCGCCTTGTTCTGGATGACCCAATCCAGCAACGCACTGGCCGATTTGAAACGAATCTACGTTGTCGCCAAAAGAAATTTACAACTGGAAGAAATGCTGCAGGCTTTCGGTGAAGGAAACGCTCGCACATTAAAACAATTCCTGCGCGATGACAAACTCATCATGTCCTGCGATGATAACTTTGCTGCGTATCAGGAAGTCTACCGTAAATTGCTGCACATGGAGAACAGCAACGCACCTGCCCTGTTATCCCGTGCACTGGGTTTGAAAAAAATCGACGACCTGACCAAACTCATTCGAGAACTGGTACTGGAACCCAGCCTGGTGCGCGACCATGCCCGCAAGGCGGTATTGGAGTTTGACGACCTCGATGGCGTTCACAACCGTTTATTGGATGCCCGCGCCCAACGCGACACATTGGCAGCCCTACCGGATGTGGCTGAGGAATTAGAACAAGCCAAAAAAGACATCGCCGCATTCAGCGCCGAACTGGAAGGCTTGCCGGTGTATTTTGCTGAACAAATGCATCGACTCTGGAGTGAACGTTTACAGCAACTTAAACTCACCCTTCAGGATGCGGAACAACGCTTACAACAGATCGAGGCGCGCGAAATTGCTGCAAGGGAACGTACCGAACGTCTCCATGGAGAATACCTGAATCTGGGCGGAAACCGCATTGAGGAGCTGAAAAAGGACATTGAACGCACTCGGGAAAAACTGGAATCAACAACCCGACAGGCATCCCAATACCAGGAAATTACTCGAGCCCTGGAATTGGACCCCACACTCAACGAGTCCACTTTCCAAGCCAATCTGGACAAGCAACAAACGGCTTTGGAAACGACGGAACAGGAAAAAACAGCGGCGGAAGACGCTTTTGCCCAAACCGCTGTCGGGTTATCCCAGGCACAGCAAACCAAAAAAGACCTGGATGAGGAAATCGAAGCTATCGCATCGCGGCCCAATTCCAATATCGACATTGCGCACCAACGTCTGCGTGATGAAATGTGTCAGTCACTTCAACTCGCCCCGGATGATGTACCATTTCTCGGCGAGCTGATGGACGTCAACCCGGAACAGCGCCACTGGCAGGGCGCTATCGAACGGGCCTTGGGAGGCTTGCGCACCACCATGGCGGTTCCCGAAGCCCGCTTGTCACTGATCACTCGGTGGCTGAACCAACGCCACACGGGGTTGCATGTGCGTGTGCAAGCCGTAACAACATCGACGCAAACCCACAAAGGCACGGCAACGTTTAAAAGTGACGGTTTTTTAAGAAAACTGCAATGGCGAGAACATCCTTACCGGGAATGGCTCAAACAACACTTACAGCGTTTTGATTTACATTGCGTGGATTCCACTGAAGCGCTGGACCGCACACCGTTTTCCCTGACCGAGCAGGGTTTAATTCACTTTGACAAAGGCCGCTTTGAGAAAAAAGACCGACAGCGCATAGACGACAAACGTCAGTGGCAGTTGGGTTTTTCCAACAAACTGCGGCTGGCCACCCTGCGCAGCGAAGCAGAACAACTGCAAACTGAGATCCGGGAGCTGACACGTCAAACCCAAATCCGGCGTAAAGCGATGGACCAAATGGTGGCAAAAGCGCAGTTTTGGAAACAACTCGGAGAGTTTCAGTGGCAGGACATCAATGCCCCTCATTGGCAAAGCATCCTGCAAAACCAACGCTTGGATTTACAGGCTCTGGAAAGCTCCGGCAGTGATCTGGAACAAGCAAAACAACGTTGGGAAGACGCAAAGCAAAAGTTGGCCGAAATTGGAGTGGAAAAAGTCACCCAGAATAAAGTTATTGGCGGACACGAAAAAGAAATCGAAACGGCGCAAAACGCTTTGGAACTGACCTGGAACATCGCGGAAACCGGGTTGGAAGATTGGGTCAGGGAGCTACTGACCAAGCGCATTGGTACCATTACACCCGACAAGCTAGATACGGCTCAGCAACTTGAAAACCACTGCCGAGAGAGTATTAGCAAGCAAAATCACTCAGCGGAAACACGAAAAAGCAACGCCGGTAACCGTGCCGTGGCTATCATGTCCAGCTTCTATGCCAAGGAAACCTGGCAAACCATTGCCTCCGACTGGGGCCGCAGCCTGGACAGTATGGACGAGTATCTGCAACATCTGCACAAACTGGAAGCCGAAGGCCTGCCCGCCTTAGTCGACAAATTCAAAGAACGTTTAAATAAACACACCACCTATTCCCTGGCCGGTATTAAATCGCGGATTGACGCGGAAAAAGAGGAAATCAGTGAACGCATCGACGTCATTAACCGGGTTTTGTGTCGAACCGAGTTTCGCGTCGGTTCGCATTTACGTTTAGGCATTAAACCGGAACAATTTCAACACGTGCAGGAATTCAACCGCATGTTAGTACGCGTTTTGTCCGAAGCGGGAAGCGACGACCATGAGTTACGCTTTCGTCACTTGCAGGAAGTCATCACCCTACTGGATAAAGCCAGTAATAGCACCACGGCACACAACAAAGAAAGTCTGCGACTGCTGGACCCGCGCTATCAACTCACTTTCTTCGCCGAAGAAGTGGAAGCGCAAACAGGAAAAATTCGCGATGTATTAATGTCATCCAGCGGTAAATCCGGTGGCGAAAAAGAATCCTTTGCCGGAACCATTGTGGCAGCCAGTCTGGCCTATGTGTTAACCCCGGACGGTCACGACAAACCGGTTTACTGCACGGTGTTTCTGGATGAAGCTTTCTCCAACACGGCAGAAGCGGTAAGCCGACGGGTATTAAGGGTGTTCAAAGAATTGCACATTCACATTAATCTGATCACCCCATATAAAAACCTCAACCTGGCGCGGGAATCGGCCCGTTCCCTGTTAATTGCAGAGCGTGATGTGGAAACCCACGAAAGCCGTCTGTGTGAAGTGACTTGGGAAGAACTGGACAAGATGCAGGCCAATGCAGAACTCACCGCAACTGTTGCTACTGACTTGGGCATTGAGCTGGGCTCTCACCAGAATTCTCATTCGAATTCCCAGCCGAATCAGCTGAGTCCTGAACCCGCGTGAACGACGGCCACAACACAAAAGACTGGGGCTTGTTACCCGAGTCCGTTCGAAACATTCTGCGCCAAAAAGAGTGGGATAATCCCCGTAATTTACGCGATCGGCTCACCGGTAAACGCGGCTTTCCGCTCAGTGTTTCATTAAAAGCACCCACCGGTGCCCAAGCACTGCAGGCGGTGAGTCATTTTCACGACTACATCAAACAATGGCAACAAGCGACTTCTCTCCAAGTAAGCTGGGAGCAAAAACAATACCGGGAACTGGGCCAACACGACATTCCCGTTAAGCTTCATCTGGAAAACCTGGACGCCTTGATTCGCTTCCTGGGACCGCAAGCCGTGAAACGAAACCATCGCTGGCAGGAAATCATGGCACCCGTCCTGGCGTTTAATGACGAGTTACACCCGGTGCTGGTGCAACACTTACTATCGCTGGAAAAAATGGACAGGGGAGATATTGAATTAGTCCCCCAACTGCTACCCCAATTGCACCAAGGTATGGGTCAAGCAGGATATCTTCGTGCGCTGCCCTTAGTCGGTGTCGACACCAAGTTTCTGGAAAAGCATTACACTCTGATCTCGGACTTAATGGATTGCCACACACAAGGTGACATCAGCCAAAGCGGCGGACTATCCGCATGGCTCAATTGCTCCGAACCACCCAATGCCTGGCTAAGCATTCGACCGCTCTGCCAAAAAACGCAAAACCAAATGGGCGGCTTCAACATCCTGCAACTCTCCTCGCAAACGCTGATACAATCCCCTTTACCGGCAAGTAAACTCATCATTGTGGAAAACCTGCAATCGGGCTACGCTCTGCCGCCACTGGATGACACCATTGCCATCTTCGGTGGTGGCGCTAACGTAAGCTGGCTACAAGCCCCCTGGTTTAAATCCAAGAATACGGTTTATTGGGGTGATATCGATACCTGGGGTTTTAAAATTCTCAGCGACGCCCGCCAACATATGCCCGACCTGAACAGCATTATGATGGACAAAGAAACCTATCGGCAATTCCGCCACCGTGCCGTCACAGAAAACTCCCCCTGTGAAAAACTACCCACACGCTTACGCGCCGAGGAAATTGAACTGTATGACACCTTGCTAAATACCCCAGATGCACGCCTGGAACAAGAACGCCTATCCGCCGACTATATTCGGGAACAGCTCAGACGATGGTTAGAAAAATAGATTGACTAGCCAATACCGCGACTATTCAGACAATTTCCGCAAGATCGGCCACTAAACACTAAACTCATCAATACGAACCAACCAAACTTGCTCTTTATATTACTCCGAAGCGTAGCGCGGATGCAGCTTGAATCCGGGAAACAGCAACACCGTAGGGCGGAATAGCGTTTTTTTGCGTATTCCGCCAGGCAGTTTGGGCTTACCCCATACGACAAGAAAACCGTACAAGCCTCCATACGGTGAAGTCATAGTGCTAATGTGGCAGCGTAAAATCTCCTTGGCGGAATACGCAAGCCGAAATTCAGGACGCACAAGTGTCGCGAAAGGCAGGAGCCGGGAGAGACTATTCCGCCCTACCCGCTACAAGAAAGGTTGTGGCAGGAATAGCAAAAGTGCTTTGAACAGCTATGGCCCGTGTGGGCAATAAAAGCTTGCCCACCCTACAGGAATTCCCCTTGCGTTACTCCGAAGCGTAGCTTGAATCCGGGAAACAGCAACACCGTAGGGCGGAATAGCGTTTTTTTGCGTATTCCGCCAGGCAGTTTGGGCTTACCCCATACGACAAGAAAACCGTACAAGCCTCCATACGGTGAAGTCATAG